>DAOWNK010000195.1 GCA_030642635.1 Pirellulales bacterium | reverse complement strand
GTAACGGATCGCGACCGTATCGAGGCCGTATGTGGCCGTGAACGCATGACAATAGTATTCGGCCGATAGCTTGGCGGCCGCGTACGGCGAAAGCGGCGAAGGCAGATCGATCTCGCGCTTGCTGCTGGTGGGCTGATCGCCGTAAGCACTGCTCGAGCTGGCGTATACGACCCTGCGGACCATAGCTTTCCTTGCGGCGTCCAGCAGGTTCACCGTGCCGGTAACACAGGCAGCGTTGGTATCCAACGGCCGGTCTACGCTCCGGGGGACCGAGGCCAGCGCGGCTTGATGGAAAATGCAATCCACGCCGTCGACCACCTTGGCGACTGTTTTGGCCTCTAGCAGATCGCCCTCGATAAAGTCGACCTTGCTGCGGAAGGTGTCCATATTCGACAGGTGTCCGGTGCTGAGGTTATCGAGCACACGGACTTCGTCACCACGTTCGACCAGTGTTGCCGCAATATGCGAGCCGATGAATCCGGCCCCGCCGGTAACCAGAAAAGTACGCATAATGTGTCCTGTGGCTGAATGTTATAGTTTTTTTCACACATTTAGCCGCCGTGCTTGCACGGTGCGTGAAGTGGTGGAAGATTTCCAAGCACGCCTTGCGTTGGAACTTGCCGGCCACATGGGACGCGCTGTGCAAGCACGGCGGCTAAATATAATAGCCACCAAAATTATAAACGAGGCGTCTGTCCACTGAAAGGGGTGCTAGCACTGCCGGCAAACCGTACGCTTGACCGGTTTCGAGCCATAGGCTATAATTCCCCTCGCGCTTGGGATACGAGTCATTGGAACATCTTATACGAGCGAAATGGAATTCGCTGCTCTTGCCATCCCAGAAACGGCTATCCGGGGGTCGATCGTGTCAGGTTATTCGTCGCTGGACGACAAGGAATCGGTACGCCAGGCGGTCGACATCGTCGAGTTGATCGGAAGCCAAATTCCATTGCGGCGCCAGGGCCGCAACTATGTCGGGCTGTGTCCGTGGCACGACGATACCAAACCAAGTCTACAGGTAAACCCCGAGCGGCAGTCGTTCAAGTGCTGGGTCTGCGACATCGGCGGCGACGTATTCACCTGGGTGATGAAGATCGAGGGTGTCGAGTTCCGCGAGGCGTTGCAAATGCTGGCCGATCGGGCAGGCATCCAACTCCGCTCGCTCCGAGGCCGGGCCGGGCAAAATGCCTCCGGAGAATTCGGCGCCGGCGATACAGTCTCCGGAGAGCCGATCTCCGGTGAGGGAAAACGGACACTCTACAAAGCCATGGCCTGGGCGGAACAGCAGTACCACCGATGCCTGCTGGAGCTGCCCGAGGCCGAACATGCCAGAGAGTATCTTCGGGGGCGGGACATAACGGCCGAGAGCATCGAGAAATTCCACTTGGGCTTTTCACCAAATCAACGCGATTGGATGCTGCGTCTTATTGAGAATAATCCAGGTCGGGCGAAGATTCTTGAGACAGTCGGCGTGCTCGCCCGACCGCAGACCGGCGGAAATTACTACGACCGCTTCCGCGGCCGGCTGTTGTTTTCAATCCGCGACTCGCAGGCCCGGCCGGTCGGGTTCGGCGGCCGAGTGCTGCCGGAATCCGGTACAACTAGCCAGGCAAAGTACGTCAATTCGCCTGAAACGCCGCTGTTCTCGAAAAGCAACCTGCTATACGGCCTGGACGTTGCACGAGAGGGACTCCGCAAGACTCGTACTGCATTGGTGATGGAAGGGTACACCGATGTGATCGTCGCCCACCAGTACGGGTTCGACAATGCCGTGGCGGTGCTTGGCACTGCACTGGGCGAAGGCCATATCAAAATATTAAAGCGGTTTGCCGACCGAATTGTGTTGGTCCTGGACGGCGACGAGGCAGGGCAGCGCAGGGCAAACGAGGTGCTGGAGTTGTTCGTCGCCCAGCAAGTCGATCTGAGCATTCTTACTCTGCCCGAGGGGACCGACCCGTGCGATTTCCTGCACAAGCACGGCGCCGAGGCGTTTTCCAAACTGCTCGAGGAAAAGGCCATAGGTGCACTGGATCATGCCTTTCAGGCCGTTACACGCGGGTTGGACCTGGAGCACGACGTTCACGGTGCAACCCAGGCGTTGGAACGCATGGTGTCGATCGTGGCAAAGGCGCCTCGGCTTCGACACGACACCACCGGTGCAGACCGATTCCGCGAGGAGAAGATTTTGCAGCGATTGGCGGCGTGGTTCCGTATAGATGAAAAGGACGTGCGGCAGCGACTGACCGTGTTGCGTCGTCGTGCAAGCAGCCGGCGGCCGACGCTGTCCCGACCGGAAGATGCGCCGGAGGCCGTGGCGGACGAAAATCCGATCGAGCGGATCGATCCGCTCGAGCGCGAGTTGCTGGAGTTGCTTCTGTGTCAGCCCGAATGTTTACCGGAAGTCCGGGCGGATATCAAGGCGGAAAAAATGCTGCCGGGGCCTTTTCGGCGAATCTACGAAACATGCTCTCGGCTGGCCGACGAGGGCGCCACTCCTGAATTCGACCACTTGATGTTGGAGTTCGACGAACCGGCGATGAAAAGCCTATTGATCGAACTCGACGAGGCGGGACGTGCCAAAGGTATACGAGAGGCCGACACACATGCGTTGTTACAGGAACTAATCAAAACCTTTTACAGACAGGAGGCTGAAAGGCAGCGAACCGAGCAGATCGTGGCGCTGCGAGAAGGAGGGCTGGACGACAGCCGGGAAACCGAACTGCTGGAAAATATCATCCGGCAGGAACGAAACCGGCAGGGTATTTCCAAATCCACGGATGGGTAAGGATACGCTGGCCGGGCAATTGCCGTCACTCAATATTGTAAAAGGAAGATGGAACCACAGATGAACACTGATGGACACAGATAAAGAGTCTGAAAATCAGTGTTTATCCGTGTTCATCTGTGGTTCCATCTTCATAATCATTTACAGTTTGAGTAACCACAATCCCGTGTATCGGGTGAAAAGCGGCGATCGCAATTCCTTTCACCTAGTGCGCCGTTGCGGCGTAAAAGGAGGAGTAGCAAGGTGGACCTTTTCAATAAGGATTTACAGGATTTAGTCGCCAAGGGAAGGGCGCAAGGTTACCTAACCTACGACGAAGTAAACGATTATCTACCGGATGAAGAAGTCGATCCGTATCGGCTCGACAATCTCTTGATCGCCCTGGATGAACGGGGCGTTGATCTGGTAAACGAGGCGCCGGAACCGGAATTCTACGACTCGGAGCAATCCGACAAACCGGCCGACTCGGGTGAGCCGCCCACCGACGGCCAGGTAAACTCGGCTCCGGTCGAGGCATTGCCGCCGCCTGCGGACGTGGTCAAGTTCAGCAGCGACCCGATCCGCATGTATCTCTCCCAAATGGCTGAGATTCCCTTGCTTACAAGGGAAGAAGAAATCTCGCTGGCAAAGAAAATCGAGGTTACCCGAAAGCGGTTCCGACGGACCGTGCTGGGGTGCAACCTGGCGATGCATACGACGCTCAGCACGCTGGCGAAGGTGCATCGCGGCGGTTTGCCGTTCGACCGCACGATCAAGGTCTCGCTGACCGAGCGGCTTACCAAGGAGCAAATTACCGCCCGGATGCCGCATAACCTTGAAACGTTGCAGCACCTGGCCGAACAGAACCGTCGGGATTTCAACCGGTTGCTGAACCGGCGCACTCCCGATGAACTGCACGCCGTCGCGCGGAAACGATTTATCCGCCGACGGTACAAGATGCTCACGCTCGTCGAGGAGCTAAGCCTGCGCACACGTCGGGTGCAGGCCATGATGCATCAGATGGAAGAGACGCTGCTGCGAATGGACCAAATTCGTCAGCGGTTGCGGTGCATGGTCGATACACCGGCTACACGCGACAAACGCACGAATCTCCGCCGCGAGCTGCGCGATCTGATGGCGATGACCCAGGAAACCCCAAAAAGCCTGAGAAAACGCTGCGAGATCATGCGTAACCGATACCAGGACTACGAGCAGGTCAAACGCCAACTGTCCGGCGGGAACCTGCGGCTGGTGGTCTCGATCGCCAAAAAATACCGCAATCGGGGTTTAAGTTTCCTCGACCTGATCCAGGAGGGGAACACGGGGTTGATGCGGGCGGTCGATAAATACGAGTATCGCCGTGGGTTTAAGTTCTCGACCTACGCCACCTGGTGGATTCGCCAGGCGATTACCCGGGCAATTGCCGATCAGGCCCGGACCATACGCATTCCGGTCCACATGATCGACGTGCTCAGCAAGTTGCGAAATACCGCGAAGCATCTTGCACAGGAATTGGGCCGCGAGCCGACCACCGAAGAGACGGCCATAGCCGCCGGGCTGAGCATGGACGAGACTCGCAAGGTGCTCGAAATGGGCCGGCACCCGGTAAGCCTTGACCGACCGGTCGGAGAAAGCGAAGATTGTTGTTTTGGGGAGTTCATCGAGGACGGTGGGCTGCCCCGACCCGATAGGGCCGCCGGCAATGAACTGCTTCGCGAAAAAATCGAGGCTTTGCTCAAAACGCTCACGTACCGGGAGCGGGAGATTATCCGCCTGCGCTACGGCCTGGGCGACGGGTATACCTATACCCTTGAAGAGGTGGGCCGAATTTTCAGGGTCACCCGAGAGCGGGTCAGGCAAATTGAAGCGAAGGCAGTCCGCAAGCTGCAACACCCGGTGCGAAGCCGGCAGCTTGCCGGGTTCGTCGCACCAGCGGCATGACGCCAGTCGCCAAGCCGCCGGCCAAAAGGCCGGCGGCTTTTTTTGTTGTCATTGAACTTTTACCGAAACTCAACCGATATGATATCACCAAACGTAAACACCGCAGCACTTCGCACGATACACCGAATCCATCGGCAACTTGCCGACCTGAGAGAACGGCTTGAGCGTGGGCCGCGGCAAATCCGCGCCGGCAAAACACACGTCGCACATCAACGGGAACAACTGGCCAACGTTCAGGCAGAGGCCAAGGCCGTGCGAATGGCCGCCGACACAAAACAACTCCAATTAAAATCCAGCGAAGTGAAAATTAAAGACCTGCAAAACAAACTCAACTCCGCCGCCAGCAACCGCGAATACCAGGTTCTGAAAGACCATATCGCCGCCGAGAAGATGGCCGACAGCGTGCTCGACGACGAGATACTCGAAGCGTGGGAAAAGCTGGAACAGTGCCAAAAAAAGATCGCCGACGCAGAAGCGGACGTCGAAAAGGCCGAGCAAAAGGCCGGAAAAATCCGTGAGGAAGTCGAGCGGCAGGCGCCGTTGATCCAGGGCGACATAAAACGACTCGAATCGGAATTGTCCGAATACGAAGCCGTAATACCGGATAACATCCGAGAACTATACAATCGCGGCGTTCGTCAACGCGGCGAAGATGCGCTGGCCGAGATCAAAAACGAGACGTGCAGCGGTTGCCACCAGCGGATTCCGCTGAACGTGATCAACGAGATCATGCTCGACCACCCGATGTTCTGCAAGAGTTGCGGCCGGTTACTGTATATACCCGAAGATGCAGTAGTCGGCTGACCACTTTTGCCTGCCTATGTTTCACCGCGTGCAAAATGCTCTTTGCGTCGTCCTTCGCGTGCGTAAGTGGTTGCCGGGTAAGTGGTTGCGTCGATGGGTGTTTTGCGTTTTGCGTTTGCGGGATTTATTGTCAAGTGCAATTCACATGCCGAGAAATCGCCGCAAGTACTGTCGTGCGACCACGTTAAGTTCTGTGGGATTTTGCCAACGTTTTGGCCGCCCAAAACGCGCAAAACTCTTGACTTCGTGATTCAACAAGACGAGGACCACGAAAGCCCGAAATAACGAAACTACGAAATAAATTGCCAAAGATCAAACGAACGTCGGCATACTGCTCCAACGTGGACAAATGTACCACATCAACCGGCTAATTTCAAGACCGGGAATTGGCCGCCTTAAGGAGAACACCACAGAGTACGTGGAGAACACGGAGATTTTGGTGACATTTCAGCACTCATCCTACGTTCTGCGAATGCCAGATTGATGGCAGGTGGTAATTGACAACGGAGTGAATGTGTCACACGGAAAACCCCATCTTTTTCCTTCGTGTCCACGGATATGTCGGCCCGATCAGGATGCCCACTTCAATTGGAGCTTCTTGTGATGAAGGGCACAATCTCTGAGATAGAGGTTGATCAGGTTCTGATACGGCATGCCAAGTTCCGTTGCCAAAGCCTTGAAATAGGCAACAGTG
>DAOWNK010000065.1 GCA_030642635.1 Pirellulales bacterium | reverse complement strand
GGGACCAGGAGACCCAAAAACCAAAGGATCCCGATGGTCGGCAGTTTGCATGGTCGGCATTCCTGCTGCCGTTTATCGAACAGAATTCGCTACATCAGCAGATCGACTTCACTAAGGCGTTCGACCACGAAGACAACACCGAGGCGGCGGCCAATGTGGTGATGACCTACATCTGCCCGAGCGTACCGCGGTCGTCGTACCTGGTCGAGGGCCGTGGGGCGACCGATTACGGCGGGATAAACGGTGAGCGAATCACCAGCCGCAACGACCCGCCAAAGGGAGTGATGCTCTACGAGCGGGCCGTTAGCATCCGAGAGATCAAAGATGGTACGTCCAACACATTGATTGTCTCGGAGGATTCTGCCTGGGAGGACGGCCAGTGGATCAACGGGCTGAACATATTCGACCAGGCGTATGCAATCAACTACGAGCCGCCACCGGGTACATATAAGGAAAACGAAATCCGCAGCGAGCACCCCGGCGGCGCAAACGGGGCGTTCTGTGACGGCTCGGTGCGGTTTCTAAACGAGAACATGAACGACGAAACCCTGGCAGCGATCTGTACTCGTGCAGGAGGCGAGATCGTTGGCGAATTTTAGCAATGAAATTCACCACGGAGCCACTGATAACACGGAGGATATCTAGTTGACCGCGAGTTAATCGCGTTTTTAATAAACGATGTGTTTTATGTTTCTGTTTCACTTTTTTGAGAGGAGTTTTTTATGCGATGCACCATAATGAAGTGGTGGACGCCGATCGCCGTGCTGGCCGTCGGTATGTTGGCATTGCCAAGCATTGCCCGGGCAAAAACTACTATTGATTTCGAGGACCTAACGCTGGCGTCAGAGAGCTATTGGAACGGTTCCGACGGTTCCGGTGGGTTCACAACAAGCCAAGGAGTTGGTTTCAACAACAACTACAACGCTACGTGGGGTAGTTGGGACGGTTGGTCGTATTCCAACAAGACCGACATAACCTCGACTGGTACAGCCGGCCAATACACGGCCTATGCGAACGTCCCAGTCGGCGGCGGAGAGGGCGGTTCGTCCAACTACGGCGTGGCTTATGTAGGCTGGGCAGACCCGCCGACAATCATGCTTCCCACGCCCGGTCGGGTTTGCGGCGCCTATTTCACCAATAACGCATATGCCTATGACTCGATGCTCAACGGTGACGCCTTCGCCAAGAAGTTCGGCGGCGGTAGTGGCAACGACAAGGATTGGTTCTTACTAACCATTACCGGCAAGGACACCGGCGGCGCTGTCACCAACGCTGTGGATTTCTATCTGGCCGACTATCAATACAACGATAACTCGCTGGACTACATCGTCGACCAGTGGGAATGGATCAATCTGTCGATTCTCGGCGAGGTCAAGACCCTTGAGTTTGAGCTTGACTCGTCAGACACAGGTGCTTGGGGCATGAACACCCCGGCCTACTTCGCAATGGACGGCTTGTGTGTGGACGTTGCGTCGATACCCGAGCCGTCGACCGTTGCGCTGGCTCTCTCCGGAACGTTGGCGCTGCTGTGGTGGTGGCGACGCCGCCGTAACGCGTAACCCAATTGACCGATTGCGTCATGGAGGATTTTTGACCATAATTGAATCGGTACACCGCTGTGCACCGCATGCTCCGACGGATCGGAGCATGCGGTGTACATGTTTGTTTACCCCCGGGACCGCAGTTCCGGGGCGTTTGGTTGTATGAACCAAAATCGTTTAGCGGCCGCCGGTACGGCGGCCTGAGGATGCACATCATGCCCGGCTACGTTCACGTCTACACCGGTGACGGAAAAGGCAAAACCACCGCGGCCTTGGGGCTTGCCTTGCGCGCAGCCGGGGCCGGATGGAAGGTCTTTATCGCACAGTTCGCCAAGGGCATGATGTACAGCGAGCTGGCCGCGCTGGAACGGTTCGCCGATCTTATCACCATCCGGCAATACGGCCGGCAATGCTTTATCTACGAAAAGCCGGACACAAAAGACATCGACTGCGCCGAGCGTGGGCTGGCCGAGTGCCGGGAGGCCGTCACCTCGGGCGAGTATCCGATGGTGATCCTTGACGAGGCCAATGTGGCGACGATGTTGAAACTGTTTCCCGTCGAGGAACTGCTTGATCTGATCGACTCCCGGCCCAAGGGTGTCGAGTTGGTAATCACCGGCCGCGGTGCCGACCCGCGCGTGATCGATCGTGCCGATCTGGTAACCGAGATGCGCGAGATCAAGCACTACTACGCCAACGGCGTAACGGCCCGAACCGGGATCGAGCAGTAAAGCAGACAGCTTTCAGTTGTCAGCTATCAGTTGTCGTGTTGCGAAGCCGCAAGCGGCCCTTCTTTTCACAAACAGGACATTTCTGTCCAAAATTGTGCTTGCGTTTATGTATGTTTTGTGCTAGTGTACATGCGTTCATACAAAACCAGGGAGGTTGCGATGATCGCAGAAAGCACAAGACTTTGGGCCGAGTGCCTCTGGCGGGGGGATTCCGAGCTTGAGCCGGTGCCGGACGATCTGCTGGAGGTCTTCGTGCTCAACGAAGAAACCATCGAGCCGGAGCCGGAACGCGGCGATTTCTGGGGCGAGTTAGAAAAGGAGGAGATCGAATGATTTCGGTATACATGGTGAATGACATTCGCAATCTGCTGGCTGAAGGGAACCTTTCGCAGCGGAAGATCGCCAATCAACTGGGGGTCAGTCGCGGAACGGTAAGTGCCATTGCCTGTGGCAAGCGACACGATTATACCGTGCGGTGTCGGCAGAGGCCGCACGACGATTTTGCACCGACCGGCCCGGTTCGACGGTGTCCGGAGTGCGGTGCGATGGTCCTGATGCCGTGCCTGGCGTGTCGCATTCGGGCGATGAAAAGGGAAGGCGGAAGGGGGAAGAGAAGAGGAGGGAAGAGAGAAGAGTGAGGAGTGAGGGAAAAGTGCCACGGCCGTGTCGGCCGTGTTATGACGGCCACCTTATCCACGGAACAGCACGGCTGGCACAGCCGTGGCACAATCTCTCTTCTCTCCTCACTTTTCCCTTTTCCCTCTTCTCACACGCGCCGAGCAAGCTCGGCGGCTAAACGGGATTTCTCTTCCCCCTTCCCCCTTCCGCCTTCACCTGCAAGAATCTACTGTTTGAACTACTTCCTTTCCCGAAAGGACGACGCCATGACTACCCACGAACGTTGGATTATCTATCCCCTGCTTTTTCTGACCCTCGGCATTGCCATGCGCGACAAGGTCGTACCGCCGCGACTGTCGGCCCGCGACCTGGAGGCCGACCTGGTGCGTTGCAACCGCTTGGAGGTCGGTCTGGAAAAGGTCGCTTTGCTTGAGGCCGGTCAGGTGACGTGTCGAGTAATGACGGTCGCCGGGCCGGACGGGACCGATGCCGTACGGATGGGTGTAATACCGGAGCGAGGCGGACGGCTGGAGGTGTGCTCCCGGGACGGCAAGACGATAGTCGCGGCCGGCTCCGACCAGACCGGCCGGGCCGGGGTGGTCGAAACGCTCGATGCCGACGGCGCGCCGCAGGTCCAACTCCTCTCGACCCCCTCCGGTGGTGTTGTGACAACAGTGCGTCACGACAAGAAAATTTGGGTGGTCACAGGCCACGTCGGGCAGAACTTCGGCGTGTTCGCCGAGGCGCCAGAGCTGGGACGCCGGTTGCCGTTGACCTGGCCGTGGAAGATCGAGATGAAACCGAAAAAGCACCCATAAAGCCGCGACCGGTGGTCGCGCACCACATTGCGAAACCGCAAGCGGCATTGGCGCGACCACCGGTCGCGGCTTTATGGTTGCACCGATTTTGCGGGCTGTGCGTCCATCGCATCGTCAAACCGGCAATCTTCACGCCCACCGACCGCGATAATCCGCCCCAGGCGACCTTCTGCGTGGTACACTAGTTCTGCAACACCACGTTTCACGCCACAAACTAAAGCGGGCAAGCGCCATGGAAGTCAACGACACTCGCGAACAGTTCGATTATCTCGTCCGTGCTCTGTCGCACGACATGAGCGCCAACTTCATGTTGCTGGAGAACTCCTTCGCACAGTTGAAAAAATCGCTGGGCCGGGACACACATGTGGGGTTTTCGTACACGGCTCGGGCGCACGTCGGGGTCCACTCACGAATTGTACACGTCGAGGCGTGTCTGAACGAGTCGAGACGATTCCTAGACGACCTGATCCGCCTGGCGCGGACCGGCGACGTCGATATGGAGCCCGGGCGGGTGGACGTGGCGAAGGTCGTCGATGCCGTGCTGTTCGAGCAGCGCGACCTGTTGGGACGCCGCAGCATCGAGGTTATCGTCGAACGGCCGCTGCCGGTCGTTTGGTGCAATGAAAACCGACTGAAACAGGTCGTTACCAACCTGGTCCGAAACGCCGTCTACCACGGCTGCGACCGACACAGGCCGCAGATCACCATAGCACCATCGCCGTCGCAAACGCTGCCGGCCGTCGCATTCGAGGTCCGCGACAACGGGCCGGGAATCGACCCGCGACGACACCGCGAAATCTTCCTCCCCGGCCGAAGGCTCCCAACGGCCGGCGCCGAGGGGTCGGGCATGGGGCTGGCGATCGTCAAGAAAATCGTCGATTACTACGATGGCTCCGTCTACGTCGATCCAGACTGTCGCAACGGGACCACGCTGGTCGTCGCGCTGCCGATCATTTCCAAACTCGACGGAGAAGGCCGCCGGTGGAAACTCGAACCGGACGGTCACTGCCATGGGCATCCGCTACCGCTGCACAGCTCGCTGTCTTCCCATTCCGAACCAAAAGGCGATCTTGTATCGTAGGTCGGTTTGTGGTAGGAAAATGGGTGTGGCTCGCGTAAATCCAACATTTATAGCTCTGGCCGGTAGGCCCGGGACGTTACGAATTGCCAAGATGCAACGTTACTTGGTTGGCAGGGCGTCCCGGGCCTACCGGCCAGGGCTATGAAATAAGCGAAAAAACTGGAAAGCCATACGATTGGAGCAACTATGTTTTTCGACCCGATGTATTTCCTGTATATCGCCCCGGCTTTTCTGCTGGGACTATGGGCGCAGATGCGCATCAAAGCAACCTACGCAACTGCACAGCGGCTGGCGGCGCCGCTTAGCGGCGCGGCGGCCGCCAGACACATACTCGACTCGGCCGGACTGCAAGGCGTCGAAGTCGAGCAGGTGCCCGGCCACTTAAGCGATCACTACGACTCGCGGCAGAAAGTGTTGCGGCTTAGCCCGGAGGTATACCAAACCCGGTCGCTGGCCGCAGTGGGCATCGCCGCGCACGAAGCCGGACATGCCATCCAGGACGCACACGAGTACGCACCACTGGTGATCCGCAATGCGGCCGTCCCGGCGGCAGGGTTCGGCAGCAACGCCGGCATTGTCATGATCATCCTCGGCACCGTACTCAACTTGAACCCGATCCTGATCTATGCCGGCATCGGGCTGTTCGGCTGCGTCGTCTTCTTCCAGTTGGTCAACCTGCCGGTCGAGTTCAACGCCAGTGCCAGGGCGAAGGCACAGTTGGTCGATCTGGGGATCGTCGGCCGCGACGAGATGGTCTACGTGAACAAGGTCTTGAACGCCGCCGCCTGGACTTACGTGGCCGCCACCTTGCAGGCAATACTTACATTGCTGTACCTGATCAGCCGTTTCACCGGTGGTGGTCGGGATTGAGCACATAAAGCATGGGCGCCGCCGGCAGAATCCTTCTACCGACGGCGCCCGTCGTCACGCGACGAAAATGTGCCGGTCGTAATGGGGACAATCGCAACCGGCGTCAACTATTTCACCTCGTCCAACTTAACCGGCCGACGTTCCTCGGCCGAGATCATCACCGCCTCCAACACGCGCTGCGTTTGGTATGCGTCCTCGAAGTTGGGCAACGGCACGACCGGCTCCAGGCCGCCGAGCACGCGAAGTATATCGTACGCCTCGTTGACAAAGCCGTGCTCGTAGCCGATCAGGTGTGCGTCGGGCCACCAGTTGGCCACGTACGGGTGGTCGCCGCCGTGGGTGCACATGATCGTGGTCCAGCCCTGCACCGCTCGCGTCAGCGTGGCGTCGTAATACTCCAACTCGTTCATCCGCTCGAATTGGAACTTCAGCGATCCCTTCGTACCGTTTATCTCGAATGCGTTTCGGTTCTGGTTGCCGGTGGCCTGCCGGGCGGCCTCGAAACTTGCGACCGCACCGCCTGAGAATCGGGCAAGGAACAACACGGTGTCGTCTACCGTTACATCGCCCATATCCCCGGAGCTTTCCAGCCCGGCGACAATCCCGCCGGAGACCGTACCGGTCATCAGCTTGCGCTGCTTGATGAACGTCTCGGCAATCGCGCCGGCGATCTCGGTGATCGTCTGACCGGTGACGAACTGTGTCATATCGACGATGTGCGCGTTCAGGTCGCCGTGTGCACCGGAGCCGGCAAGATTTTTGTCGAACCGCCATGCCAGCGGCACCGACTCGTCGGCCCAGTCTTGCAGATACGTCGCCCGAACGTGGCGGATATCGCCCAGCTTCCCGTCGGCGACCAACTGTCGTGCCAGTGCGACGGCCGGGCAGCGGCGATAGTTGTACCAGACGAACGTCTTAACGCCGGCTGCCTTGGCCGCCTGGGCCATCTCGCGTGCGTCGTCCAGGCTGCCGGCGATAGGTTTCTCGCACGAGACCGGTTTCCCGGCCGCGATGGCCGCCTTCGCAGGCGGTGCATGCATGAAGTTCGGCGTGACGATATCAACCAGACCGATCTCGGGCGAGGCGACCAACGACTGCCAGTCGGTCGATATGTTTTGCCAACCCCAGTTGTCGGCAAACGCCTGTGGATTCTCGGCCTCTTGCCCGAATACGGTGTGCATGACGGGCGTAAGCGGCGGATCGAAGAACTTGGCCACCTGTCCCCATGCGTTCGAGTGCGTCCGCCCCATAAACCCCTGCCCGATCAGGGCTACATTGATGGTTTTCATCGAGAAACTCCTGATAAGTTACAATGCTTAATGGAGTTTATAAACCGATTCGACTTCACGTGCAAGGGGGGACCTCTGGTAAATGCGAACTGAAACGGGTATTATGTCGTAAGTGTTACGAAATGTTATGTAAATTTACTTGAACAAGGAGACTATACCATGTTTCGCACGTTCAAACGCAGCCGGCTCGTCTGGTTGGCGCTCGGCCTGGGAATCGGTCTGGTCGTCGGCCTGATCGCGGTTGGTCTATGGCCGGAACAACCAGTGCATGCCGTTGCGACCGACCGCTACGAGACCTTCGCCATGGCCACCGGCCCGGTCGATGAGGATGTCGAAGCGGTTTACTTTCTCGATTTTCTCACCGGCGACCTGCGTGCAGTCGTGTTGGGAAAGCAGGGAAACAAATTCACCGCCTTTTACACCTACAACGTGTTGAACGACCTTGGGGTCGATCCGGCAAAGAACCCACGCTTCTTGATGTGCACCGGGCTGGCCAACACCCGGCGCGGTGCGGCGCGAATGCAGCCGAGCCTGGCGGTCATCTACGTGGCGGAGATCACCACCGGGCAGGTGGCGGCATATGCAATCCCATGGTCGAAGGGTATATACTCCACCGGCCAACTTCAAAGGATGCAACTGGTGCCGCTGGCCGTTACACGGTTCCGTGTCCCAGCCATGCCAGGCGGAGGTGTTCCGGGCCGGTAGTACAATCGTTTAGCAGTTGCCGGTACGGCGACTAAAACAAATGGAAATCGTCACACTTGTAGGAGGAGGTTAACATTGATGTCAGATTCTACGCTCACTACAACCGCCGAGCCGCTTAAAATCGGCTCGCATACCTTTAACAGCCGATTGATCGTCGGCACGGGCAAGTACGCCGATTACGACGTGATGCGCAAGGCGTTGGACGTCTCCGGCACCGAGTGCATCACCGTGGCGGTACGCAGGGAACGGCTCATCGACGCTGAAGGCAAAAACCTGCTCGATTTTATCGACACCGACCGATACACGATACTGCCGAACACGGCCGGCTGCTTCACCGCCGAGGACGCCATGCGTGTGGCGCGCCTGGGGCGCGAAATCCTCTCGCAAATGAACAACCCCGGGGCCGATTGGGTCAAGCTGGAGGTGCTCGGCGATAAGAAAACGCTGCTGCCCGACCCGGTCGCCAGCCTCGATGCAACCGAAAAACTCGTCGCCGAGGGGTTTCAGGTGCTGGTCTACACCAGCGACGATCCGATGGCCGCCAGCCGGTTGAAACAGGCCGGGGCGACCAGCGTAATGCCGGCCGGCAGCCCGATCGGTTCCGGCCAAGGCGTGCTCAACCCCAACGCAATACGCATCTGCCTGGAATATCTAAAAGACGGCGACCCGGACTACCCGGTCATCGTAGACGCGGGCGTGGGCACGGCCAGCGACGTTACCGTAGCCATGGAACTGGGCGCCGACGGCGTGCTGCTTAACACCGGGGTGGCCCATGCGAAGGACCAAGTCGCCATGGCCCGGGCAATGCGCCTGGCGGTCGAGTCGGGCCGGTTGGCGTTCCATGCCGGCCGGATACCAAAAAAACTCTACGCCACGGCCAGCAGCCCGATTTAGGGAACCGCCGCTTGCGGCTTAGCAGTACACGGTATATGCGTTGCTAAGCCGTAAGCGGCTATGAGTTCCGCAACACCCAAAACACTATCGCTAACACGACAATCGCCGCATAGAACCATCGCCGTCTGCTCAGATCGCCCGGCAGCGGCCGGCTGGAGAGGATCAGCCGCACGTGCGAGGCGCCCGCGTAGATCAGCACCGGCAGCAAAAGTATCCAAAGGGCGTTGTAGCGGGTCGCTGCAATCAGCCGGCCGTGCAGTAGTTCATGTGTCGCACGTGTCGCACCGCAGCACGGACACTGCAACCCAGTCCAGCGGCGGAACAGGCACAGTGACAAGCCGACTTCTTGCGGGTCGATCCACCACAGCAGCACCAGCACCGTGCCGAGCAGCGTGCCGATAATGACTAACTGCTGTGCGGCACGGCGTTCCACGTTGTTTCCTTATTACACCCGTTTACTGCGAACTAATTTGTTCGACCATCGGCTGGCCGGTGATGGTCAGGTAGATGACGATCGGCATCAGTGCAAGGTACGGCCCCACCACGAACAGCCCCAGCCCGCATGTAATCAACACCAGTACCATTCCCACAAGCCCTCCGACCAGGTAGATTGCAAACAGCATGAGCTTGTTGCCGGCCATCAGGTCCTTCGACAGACTGAGCGAATCGATCACGCCGGCGTTGCGGTCGATGATCAGGAAGTAGAACTGCGAGAACATCAGCGATACGATAATTCCCGGCACGATGCACAACACCAGCCCGAAGTAAAACATCAGTATGAAGAGTATCATGGCCAGGATGTAGGTCAGGAAATACGGCCCGCCGGTGAAGATATCACCGATTGTTGGATTCTGTCCCCTGGCAATCTTCAGAAAAAAAATATACATTCCGATACCCAGCCATGACGAAAATAACATTCCGGCAATGCTTCCAAGGAACGACAACCCTGCACCAAGTAGTTCGTTGTCGAGTTTCATGCCGATAAGCTCCACGCCGAAATTAAGTGTGGAGGCAACTACGAAACTAAGCACGGCGACCAGCAGCCATGCTGCGATGCACATGCCCCATTGGCCTTTGAAAATTGTCCAGGTCCGGGCAAATATGTCGGCAAAGTCGATCAGATTGTGCCCCAACTCGCCGGGCGGCGTGGGCGGCTGATCTGCCGCGGCGACGTATTCGTCCGGCGGTGGCGGCGGCTGGGCCGGCGGGATTGCTGCGACGGCGGCACCGGCCGGTATTGCCGGAACGGTCATCAACGCACCGCACTCCGGGCATTTTGCCTGCTTACCGGCCGTGTCGTCAGGGGTTCGCAATAACTTGTTGCACTGTGTACAGCGAAATTCGATCGGCATGGTACTCCTCGCTTGTAAGTGTGTGCCACACGCCGCGTAGACGCGGCGGCTAAACGTTGAGCGTTAATATAACAGAATCGGCGATTCGGGTGCAATACAATTAAGCCCACGGGGTTGCAACCCGTGGGCTTGGAAATCGCCGGCAACCTGTTACGCTACGGCTATGCTCACAACCGCTAAAATACTCGGCCCCGGCGGTCGAATTGCCGGGCGACTGGAAAATTACGAACACCGCACCGAACAACTCGCCATGGCCGAGGCGGTGACCGCCGCGATACGAAACAAACGGCACCTGGTCGTCGAGGCCGGCACTGGTGTGGGCAAGAGCTTTGCGTACCTGGTGCCGGCAATTCTTGCCGCCGCCGCTAAGACCGACAAAAACTCGCCGAAGGACGGTAAAAAATCCAAGCAACATATTATCGTCTCCACGCATACCATCAGCCTACAGGAGCAGTTGATCGGTAAGGACATCCCATTGCTCAACAGCGTGATACCGCTGGAGTTTACCGCCGTGCTGGTCAAGGGGCGTCGCAATTATCTAAGCCGACGCCGGCTTGGCGCCGCGCAGGCAAAGTCCGTCAATCTGTTTAGCAACGAGGCGGAGTTCGACGAACTGAAACAGATTGAAGCATGGGCAAAGACGACCGCCGACGGCTCGCTGGCCGAGCTGGATTACAAACCCCGGCCGGCCGTCTGGGACGAGGTCTCAAGCGACCAGGGCAACTGCATGGGCCGAAAGTGCCCCAGCTACGGCACGTGCTTCTACTACAAGGCCAGGCGACGTATACAAAACGCGCAAATTCTCGTGGTCAACCATGCACTGTTCTTCAGCGACCTGGCACTGCGGCGAGATGGAGCAAGCATCCTGCCCGACTACGACGTGGTCGTGCTCGACGAGGCACACACATTAGAAGCAGTCGCCGGCGACCACTTGGGGCTGAACATCACCAGCGGACAGGTCGATTACACGCTACGCAGGCTATACAACGATCGAACCAATCGCGGACTGCTGGTGCATCATGCCCTGGGCAAGGCACAACAGCAAGTGCTCGAATGTCGAGACAGGGCGGATGCGTTCTTCCGAAGCGTCGAGCAGTGGGCAACCTCGCAGCCGAAGGGCAACGGCCGGGTGCGCGAGAAGCAAATCGTGCCCAACCCGCTGAGCGAGGCGTTGGATAAACTCGCCGGCATGGTCCGCCAGGCCGCCGAGAAACTCAAAAAGGAACCCGAGCAGCGGCAGGATCTTACGGCCGCCGCCAACCGGCTCGACGCCTTGGCCGAAGGGGTCGAACAGTGGCTGAGCCAGCAGATCAAGGACGCCGTATACTGGGTCGAGACCGGATTCGGCCGCCGCTATCTGCGCGTAACCCTGGCCGCGGCGCCGATCGACGTCGGACCGATACTCAAGGAACACCTGTTCGACAAGGTGCCGACCGTTGTGGCCACCAGCGCGACGCTGGCGACCGGCGGCCGGTTCGACTTTTTCCAGTCGAGGGTCGGCATGACCCCAGCCGAGACATTATGTCTGGGCAGCCCGTTCGATTACAGCCGGCAGGTGCAATTGATTCTGCCGCGCGGCAGGCCCGACCCTGGCGGCCGGAAAGTGGAATACGAGCAGCAGGTGGTCGAGATGATCCGCCGGTATGTGAGTAAGACTGACGGCCGTGCGTTCGTGCTGTTTACCAGCTACCAGATGATGCGCAGCGTCGCCTCAGAACTTGCATCCTGGCTGGCCGAGCAGAAACTTGTGCTTTACTCTCAAGCCGACGGCGTGCAGCGCAGCCGGATGCTCGAACAGTTCAAGTCGAACCCTCGCAGCGTGCTGTTCGGCACCGATAGTTTCTGGCAAGGCGTAGACGTGCCGGGCGACGCGCTGCAGAACGTGATAATCACGCGGCTTCCGTTCAGCGTGCCCGACCGGCCGCTGCTGGAGGCCCGGCTCGCAGCGATCCCGGCGGCCGGCGGCAACCCCTTTCGAGAGTATCAACTGCCCGAGGCGATATTGAAACTCAAGCAGGGCTTCGGCCGGCTGATACGCACGAAGCGCGACACGGGCATGGTGGTGATACTCGACCCGCGCGTGCGCACGAAATCTTACGGCCGGCTATTCTTGTCGTCGCTGCCGGAGTGTCGTCGTGTAGAGGAATAGCCGCTTGCCGCCGACTGCTGTTCGAGGTAGAATATCGGGCTGCCAAGCACGTGAATGCGGAGGCTTATACGGAACTGTATAATCAATGTCAGCTATTTTTGGCGAGTTAAAACCAGAGGATATTAATTTATGGGAAATATCATGCAAATTCTGATTGAGCAAACTATTCTCTGGGCGCCGAGAATGGGCGGCAGTATAGTAGTTTTCCTTGTTTTCTTTATCCTTGCGAAAATAATAAAGAGAATAATCACTAACAATGCCGAGCGACTGAAACTTGATGGAAATCTCACTTCGCTACTTGCTCGTACAAGCAGCATTACACTTATTATCTTCGGTATTGTTACTGCTCTGGGAACTTTAGGTGTCAATGTATCCGCGCTTGTGGCCGGTCTGGGGTTGACTGGTTTCGCAATTGGTTTCGCTCTGAAAGATACTATTTCCAATCTTCTTTCCGGCGTCCTCATATTACTATATCGACCGTTCGAGATAGGCAACCGCGTAAAGATATCGGGTTACGAGGGTATTGTTATGTCCGTCGACCTGCGATATACGGAACTTGATACCGATGGCAATAAGATACTGATTCCGAATTCAAAATTATTTACCGATCCAATCACTGTCCTTCATTAGCCAGTAGTGACCTTCTCCACGGATCGCGGACACCTAGTTAGTGTGCCATTGCTCACCAGATTGAGAAAGAGATGGTGGATCGTCATTGGAGAGCGTTGCGATTGCACTTGACAAAAGGCTGAAAGTTCAACTTGGCTGACTGCCAAACTGCCGGCAGGAGGTCAAGTGAGAGCCGCTTGCCGGCGACTGCCGTTCGGGGTAGAATATTATACAGTATCCTTATCCGAGGCTTACGCACGGTTTCGCGAATGGATCGCAGGTGTCTTATTGTTGCAAATCAGCGTTGTTTGGTTTCTTGCACAGAACTGTATAATTAACGTTAGGCAGCAAAAGGTGATTCATGCCGCCACCCTCGTCAATCCGAATGAAGTGCCCCAATTGCGGTGCAGTCGCGCGTGGCAATGAATCGCACGTCGCTCACGACATGAAATGTCCCAAGTGCCAGAAACTCGTTCGATTTGTCGCAATAGCTGCGCAACCGGCGAAGTCGACAGCGGACGCTACTAAGAAACCGCCAACTCCGCCGCCGCGAACTCAACCAACACCGATACGCAACAGCACCCACAAGGACCGACACGAGCCCG
>DAOWNK010000046.1 GCA_030642635.1 Pirellulales bacterium | reverse complement strand
GAATGGTCTTCGGCAGCGGATAGTCGTAGTGAGCATCGAGGCTCAACCCCTTCTGTTCGGCCTGGCCGCGCACCAATGCCAGCGTGTCGTCGACCACCTGCCATGGGGAGCAATCCGACAACTCCAGCGAGACTTTCTCTGCTTCGATCTTGGACAAATCGAGGATATCGTTGATCAGCATGAGAAGGCTTTTGGCGCTGCGGTGAATTATCTGCAACTGCTCGCGCCGTTCTTCCTCGGACAACTCCAGAGTCATCATCAGGTCGGTATAGCCGAGTATGGAAGTCATCGGCGTGCGGATTTCATGACTCATGTGCGCCAGGAACCGGCTCTTTGCCTGGTTGGCCGCATCGGCCGCCCGCTCGGCCTCGGCTAGTTCCGCTTCGATGCGTTTGCGCTGGGTGATGTCATGGGCGATGTGCACACAACCGCTTAGCTGCCCGTCGGCGTCTAACAACGGCGAGACGGAGACCTCGAAATCGCCGTCAAGCTGCTCGATATAGACCTCGACGACGTGTTGCCGGCCGTCTTGCAACAATTTTACATAGGGACAAAACGGCGGCGGGCTGTCGGTGTCGTGGACGGGATGATAGCAGAATTGCCCGACACATTCCTGCGCCGTGCGGCCCAGCCTGTCCGCCATGGCCCGGTTGATCCGGACGATCCGGTGCCGGTTATCGAGAATGGCGATCAGGTCCGGGACGGCGTCGAAAGTACGTTCCCACCCGTTTTTTGCCCAAGAGTCGTCCGACATTGCCCATTTTCCTTGCTAATATGACAGCGCAAGGTTGGAATGGTCGACACAATCCGTAGGGTGCGTGAAACGCACCAGGTACAAGATGTTGTGGTGCTACCAATCTTGCGCTGTCATACTAACACCTGAATATGACATAAGCGGCTCGGACAGACAAGGTGGGGATCGGGGGCCGGGGATCGGGAATTATGATCCATTTTCCTACCACTATCCCATAACTTCTTATCACCACCCATTTAGCCGCCGTGCTTGCACGGCGCGTGAAGTGGCGAAATACTTCCAAACCTAATCATGTTGGCAATTACCATCAGCCAAAAACGCGCAGGGCAAGCCCAGCGGCTAAACGGAATTGTTTGCAAAACAGCACTGTTGCAACCTATAATAGTGCATACGGTATACTATTTCGGAACAGGGTCTTTCCCGTGCGAAGTCGCTCATTACTTACCGCTTTGATTCTCTCGATCGGCCTGACGGCGACGGCCCTCGCACAGTTCAAGCAGCACGAGCCGGACGGCGCAAATCTCGGCGATTCGCTCACCCAGCGGTGGCGGGCGGGTATCATCGTACATGCAATCGGAGGACCGTGCACGGGCATTGTCGGCTATGTACCCATTCCGGTCGAATGGGCCGAGCAGCAGGTGGAGATTGTCTCGGAAGAGGTCTCGCCGGAGGCCAAGGTGAAATACGTGACAATCGACGACAGCGTGAAGATCATGGTCGTGCAAATCAAACACCTCTCGGCCGGCCAGACGGCCAAAGCGCTGGTCACATTCGAGATTCGCCGCAGCGAGATCGAAACGCCGGAAGATACCCAGCAATACGTACTGCCCAATACGAAGAAACTCAGCCGCAAGGTCCGGGCGCACCTCGGCCCCAGCCCGAAGATCGAGAGCCGAAACCGAAAAATTCGCAGCCTGGCCAAACAGATTGCCGTCGAGGATCAGGGTGCGTGGCGACGGGTCGAGGCAATTTATGATTGGGTTCGGGACAACATCGAGTACAAAAACGGCCCGCTCAAAGGCGCACTGGCCGCGCTGAAAGACGGCTCGGGCGATTGCGAGGAGCTTACCTCGCTGTTTATCGCGCTGTGCCGTGCCTGCAACATCCCCGCCCGGACCGTCTGGGTGCCCGGGCATTGCTACCCCGAGTTCTATCTCGAAGACCCTGAAGGCAACGGCCATTGGTTCCCGTGCCAGGCGGCCGGCTCTCGTTCGTTCGGCGGGATACCCGAGCAACGGCCGATCCTTCAAAAGGGCGACAACTTCCGCCCGCCGTGGAACAAACGCCAGCGCCAACGCTACCTTGCCGAACACCTAACCGGCACCGGCGGCCAACCCCGCGTGAAATTCGTCCGCGAGAAGGTGGCGAAGTAACCACAGCGGTGAAAGATTCATGTCGATCAGCAGCTTCATGTCGACGCCGGAACAAGAGGAACATCGATTTCTTCGACCCGCCATGCAACATAGGAAAGTGCTTCATCAATGTCTTGTGATTCCAGGTAGGGATATAATTCCAGAATTTCTTCTTTGGTGTGGCCGGAAGCCACCAGCCCCACAATTAAGCCTACAGTTACGCGCAGACCACGAATACAGGGTTTGCCGCCCATTACATTCGGATCGAATGTTATTCTAGTAAGTTGTTTCATCCGTCAATATTCTTATCCTGCTGTTGAACCACGGCGCAGCCGAACTGTCCGCTGGGCGCACTCGGCGGCAGACTCTTGGTGCGTGACCAGCAGGACCGTGCCGCCGGCACCGTGAAACTCGGCCAGCAGTTCGAGCACGTCGGCAGCGCTGGCCGGGTCGAGGTTGCCGGTCGGCTCGTCGGCCAGGATCAACCTCGGGCGGTTTACCATCGCCCGGGCGACCGCCACACGCTGACGCTCGCCTGTGCTGAGTTCGGCCGGCCGGTGTTTCAGTCGATCGGCGAGTTGGAACCGTTCGAGCAACTCGACGGCCCTGCCCCTTGAGTCCGCTTCGCCGTCAGGCAACGCGGCGGCGGCAACGTTCTCCAACACGGTCAGATACGGCAGCAGATGGAACATCTGGAAGACGAACCCGATCTGCTCGGCGCGGAACCGTGCCCGGGCGGACGCCGAGACGGACGGCAATTCCACGCCGGCGACCACCACCCGGCCGGCGGTCGGGGTGGCCAGGCCTCCGGCGATCATCAGCAGCGTCGACTTGCCGCACCCGCTCGGCCCGCGCACCGCGACGAACTCGCCGGGGTCAACGTCAAGGCTTACATTCGACAGGGCATGTACCGGCCCGTCGGCCGTGCGGTAGGTCTTGCTGACGTTGTCGAAGTGGATCATGGTGATTAAGGATAGGGATTGGGGATTGGGGATTAGAGTTGAGGTGAAAGGCAAAATTCCAATCCCTAATCCCTAATCCCCAATCCCTTGCTAATTACAAACCCGGCCGCCAGGACGACAATCGTCCCGACGAGCACGCCTATGCCGAGCTTCCATGCCTGGCGTGCGGCAAACGCCCGGGGTGAAGCGTCGGGTGGTCGGGGCAAAGCGGAGCGGTGCGGCGGAACTGCCGGGGCATCGCCTTCGGCTCTGCCGCCGGCCACCCCGGACGTCTTAATTTTATCTTCCGGTATTTCATCCAAGGCAGACGTTGCTTCAACTGTGTTGCCTGCTTCGTCTACTGCAAACTCTTGGTATTCAAGCCGTGGCGCATCGCCGTCGGACGTCTCGTCGGTGGCGGCGATGGTATCGGCCGCAGATTCCCAATCCCACTGCACGAGCAAGTCCATGCCGGGGTTTTGGCTCTTGACCATGCAGGAGCACGCACCGGAGAGGAATGCAATGCACTCGGCAAGGTTATCCGCGTTGATCCCCTTGCCCACGTACGGCGGCATTACCCGGCCGCGGCCGTAGGCGGCGAATATCATCGGCGCGTCCGGGTAGTCGTACAGGTCCGGCTCGACGACCAACAGCGAGCGGACCAGCCACTGCTCGGCCGGATCGGTGCGTGAGAGTTTAAGCAGTTCAATCTTGCCGGCTGCGGTGCGTTCGGACAGCTCGACAGCGACATGCTCAGCCCGGCTGTTTTCGGCCTCGTCCGGACCGGTCAGCACCAGCAGCACGGCGGTGGTGCCGTCGGAGAGCAGTTCGCCGAGTCTGGTCCGTATCGGCGATTGGACCATCGCACGAACGGTCGCCTCGTCTAGCCGGCCGGCAAACAACTCGGCGCCCCACGGGGTAATAACAAGGTATCGCGGCGCATCGCCGTCGGTATGTGAACGGTAACATTGTTTTACCAACTCCGGCAGTTGCTCAAGCGGCTCATCTTGCGAGAGGTCAACCGTTGTGAATACAACGTTCAACGGCGGTTCGCACTCGGCCAATTCGGCCAGCAGCCGGTTTACCTCCTCATCTTCGCCGGCCGGCGTACCGTTGTGGAAGTAGTAGAACATGTACGGCGCCACGGCCCAGTTGTACATGGCGTAGCGATATACCGGCGTGTCGCACGCGACGGTCGGCATCGACGTTATCATTGCGATAATGAACGTGCAGGCAGCGAGCGACGATATCGGCGGTTTTCGCTTGGTTTGTTTCATCACTTTCATTATACGGCATTGCAAAATCCACGACCAGTGGCATAGGGAGAGAAGGGGGAAGGGGGAAGGGGGAAGGTTGGTGGTGCTGGAATTTCCGGCGATGCAATATGCACATTGTTATAGCATACTTTTGCGGCAGCGTTTCACTCTTCACTCTTCACTCTTCACTCTTCACTCTTCACTCTTCACTCTTCCCCCTTCCCCCTTCCCCCTTCCCCCTTCTAAAAACGTCACCGGCTGCGACAGTGCATCGGCAAGTCGATGCAGGTATTCCTTGCGTGAAATCTCGATCGCGCCGAATTGTGCAGTGTGAGGTGTAAGCTGCTGGATGTCGAACAGCCGGTAGCCGTGGCTGCGAATGTGCTCGACCAGCCGGACCAACGCCACTTTCGAGGCGTCGCGCATTCTGAAAAACTTCGACTCGGCGGCGAACAGCCCGGCAATCGCAACGCCGTACAACCCGCCGGCCAGCCGGCCCTTATACCATATCTCGACGCTGTGTGCATGGCCTAGTTCGGCAAGCCTGGTGTAGGCGTCGATCATCTCCGGTGTAATCCACGTGCCGCCGGTGCGGTCGGCCGCCGTTGCGCAACCGTGGATAACAGCGGCAAAGTCCCGGTCGAGCGTCACCTCGAACCACCCGCTGCCGATCGTCCTGCGCAACCGCCGAGGCACATGGAACCGGTCCAATTCGATAATCGCCCTCGGGTCGGGCGACCACCATGCCACGGCCGGATCGCGTTCGGTAATCGGCCACGGGAAAATCCCATGCGAGTATGCGTCGATCAACCACTCCGGCGAAAGCTGCCCGCCGAACCCCATCAGGCCGTCGGCATCGGCCGTCTCGGCCGGCGGGAAGAATCGGGATGGAGGTAGGATGTTCATATTGAAAATATTGCCGCTTGCGGCTTAGCAATGTAATACGGAACTTGTAGCCGGTAGGTTATGCTTTAGCATATCACCCATGTAGCAATTCTGCACTGCATGGGTAGTGATAAGTGATATGCTGAAGCATAACTTACCGCTACTGCTAAGCCGCAAGCGGCCACCCCCCATCCGTGCCCCTGCACCAAACCGCCCGACGCTGATACAATGTGTGGTTTCGATGGATGCTGCCTTGATTGGAAATACCATGAAACCACTGAAAAACGTCGCCATTGTCGGGGTCGGGCTGATCGGCGGGTCGATCGGACTGGCATTGCGGAAACTCAATCTGGCCGAAACGGTCGTCGGCATTGGTCGCAGGCAGGCCAGCCTGCGAGTCGCCCGACGCATCGGCGCGGTTACCAACACTACAGTCGATCCGGCCAAGGGTGTCGCAGAGGCCGAGCTTATAGTCGTTTGCACGCCGGTCGGCCGGATTGTCGAAGACGTCCGTACCGCCGCCGAACATGCGCCCAAGGGAACGCTCATCACCGATGTCGGCAGCACGAAGCAGGAGATCGTCGATGCGATTGGCGACGATCTGCCGCACGGCTGCCGGTTCATCGGCGGGCACCCGCTGGCAGGCAGCGAAAAGACCGGGGCGGCCAATGCCGAGCTGGATTTGTTCGACGGTCGAGTAGCATTTGTTACACCTACATCAAACACCAGGGTAGAGGACTACGAGCGTATCGGGGAGTTCTGGCAGGCCCTAGGCTCTGTGGTCGTCAAAATGTCGGCCGAGGAGCACGATCGCACCATGGCGATGACCAGTCACCTGCCGCACCTGGCCGCCGCGGCGCTGGCCGCGACGTTGCCCGAAGCGATGTTCCGTCTGACCGGCGCCGGAATGCGCGACACCACGCGCCTGGCCGCCGGCGCCCCGGAGCTTTGGCGGCAGATTATCGTGCAAAACCGCCGGCACGTGCTCACGACATTGGAGCAGTACGGTGGGAAGTTGGCCGCACTGCACGCTGCAATCCGCGACGGCGACGACGACGGACTGGTAAATTTTCTCACCACTGCAAAGAAGAACCGCGATGCTCTGGGAAGTTGACATCTATCCGGCCGACGGACAGCCGGACCTGATCGCCAGAGAGGTGGCCGACGCCGCCGCACAGTTGGGACTTGGTGCACAGCTAACGGTGATCGCCGCTCGTGGATACCTGATCCAAGGCACGCTTGAACGCCGGCAGGTTGCACGATTGGCCGACGAGCTGCTTGCCGACGGAGTTGTCGAGCGTACGGTAGTTGCAGAGGTTGGCGATGCAGAACTTCTCAACGCACCCGACGGCTGCCGGCAAGTGATCCACGTGCTGCCGAAGCCCGGGGTGATGGACCCGGTTGCGCAGAGTGCACTGACGGCCATCGCCGATTTCTATAACGGTGATTTCGGCGGGAATTTCGGCAATGCAACGGCCGAAGCGGTCCGAACGCTGAAGAAATACTGGATCAGGGCGATGTCCGACGAGCAGATCGCGTTGCTCTGCTCGAAGGTGCTGGCCAACGATGCGGTCGAGCAAGTGATCGTCGGCCCGCTGGAATTTACACACCTTGAGGTCGGCTCGCCGTACGATTTCGAGCTTCTAACCGTGCCGATCCGCGAGATGGACGACGCAGCGCTCGAAAAACTCGCACTTGAAGGCCAGCTTTACCTTTCGCTGACCGAAATGCAAACAATCCAATCGCAATTCAGATTGTTGGATCGCGACCCAACCGACGTGGAACTGGAAACACTCGCACAGACCTGGAGCGAACACTGTAGCCACAAGACCCTGGCCGGGCGAATTCAGTACGAGGACCCCGACGGCCGGCGGCGCTTCGAGAACATGCTAAAAGAAACGATCTTCGCCGCCACGGTGAAGATTCGCAAAGACTCCGGCGAAGATGATTGGTGTGTGAGCGTGTTCGAGGACAACGCCGGCATTATCCGATTCGACGAAAAGTATAACGTCGTGTTCAAAGTCGAGACACACAACCACCCCTCGGCCCTGGAGCCGTACGGCGGTGCGAACACGGGCATAGGCGGCGTGATCCGCGACCCGATGGGCACCGGCATGGGCGCCAAGCCGGTCTGCTGCACCGACGTGTTCTGCTTCGCACCGCCGGACACCAAGTTCGAGGAACTTCCGCCCGGCGTGCTGCACCCGCGTCGGGTAATGCAAGGCGTGGTCGCCGGCGTGCGAGATTACGGCAACCGGATGGGCATACCGACGGTAAACGGCGCCGTCTACTTCGACCCGCGTTACCTCGGCAACCCGTTGGTCTACTGCGGCAACGTCGGGCTGATTCCGCGCGATATGTCGTTTAAGGAACCGAAACCAGGCGACCTGATCGTGGCCGTCGGCGGGCGGACCGGACGCGACGGCATCCACGGGGCCACGTTCAGTTCCGCCGAGTTGACCAGCCAGAGCGATACCATTTCCGGCGGCGCCGTGCAGATCGGAAACGCCATTACCGAAAAAATGGTGTTGGACGTGCTCATGGTCGCACGCGACCGACGGCTATACAACGCAGTAACCGATTGCGGCGCCGGCGGGTTTTCCAGCGCAGTGGGCGAGATGGGCGAAAAAATCGGCGCTGAAGTCCAACTCGAACGTATACCGCTTAAATACGAAGGACTCTCGTACACCGAAGCCTGGATATCCGAGGCACAGGAGCGAATGACGCTCAGCGTGCCGGAGGAAAAATGGGAAGAACTGTGTGAGCTGTGCGAGTCAGAAGGTGTCGAGGCGACCGTCATTGGGCGGTTCGAGCCTACCGGCCGGCTCGTGCTGAAATACAACGACCACCAGGTGGCCGACCTTGCGATGGAGTTTCTGCACGACGGCCGCCCGCCGGTTGTGCGCGATGCAGTCTACACGCCGTCGGATGTCGTCGAGCTATCGCCTCTACCGGGTGCCACGGTTGGCTCGTCCAACCGTGCTCTCCACACTGCTGGACAAGCCGGCAGTGGCACACAGTTCGTCGACTTGACCGATTCGTTATTGAAGATACTCGGCTCGCTGAACGTGTGCAGCAAGGAATGGGTGATTCGCCAATACGACCACGAGGTGCAAGGCGGCAGTGCGATAAAGCCGCTCCTCGGCGCCGCAAACGATGGCCCAGGCGATGCTGCGGTGCTGCGGCCGGTGTTAGATTCAAGGCGTGGGATCGTAATCTCATGCGGCATGAACCCACGCTACGGCGACCTGGACACGTACCACATGGCCGCCGGGGCGATCGACGAGGCGGTGCGCAACTGCGTGGCCGTCGGGGCCGACCCGAGCCGGATCGCCGTGCTCGACAACTTCTGCTGGGGTACGACCGACCGGCCCGAGACGCTCGGCTCGCTGGTCCGTGCGGCGTTGGCCTGCTACGACGTGGCCACGGTGCTTGGCACGCCGTTTATAAGCGGCAAGGACAGCCTGAACAACGAGTTCCGGCCGGAAGGCGCCAGTGAGCCGATCTCCATACCGCCGTCGCTTTTAATCAGTGCCATCGGCCAGGTAGACGACGTCGGCCGATGTGTAACGATGGACCTGAAGGAGCCGGGCAATTACCTGTACCAGGTCGGTTTGACACACGACGAGCTAGGCGGCTCGCATTTCGCGCTGGTCGAATTGCTCGAAGGCGGCCGGGTGCCGAAGGTCGATCCGGCAGGCGCCAAAAAAATCTTCGCCGCATTGCACCAGGCGATCGACACTGGGCTGGTCCGTGCGTGCCACGACCTAAGCGAAGGCGGGCTGGCCGCCGCCGCAGCGGAAATGGCGTTCGCAGGCGACCTCGGTGCGAAAATCATGCTTGAAAAAGCGCCGTGCGATTGCGATCCGGCCGATGCAGTGTTGCTGTTCAGCGAATCGAACACTCGGTTCCTATGCGAAGTTCACCCGGACAACGCCGCGGCGTTTGAAGCCGCACTGGCCGACGTTCCACACGCACGCCTCGGCGAGGTAGTAGAGACCGACAAGTTGGAAATCCTCGGCGCCGATGATTCACCGGTCATCGCGGCCGACCTGGCGACTTTGAAGGAAACATGGCAAAAACCGTTGCGATGGTAAAAAGCCGCTTGCGGCTTAGCACAACATAACCACAACATGCCCCACGCACGCAGTGCGGGGGCTTTTGAAAACAAAAATTCAACTAACCCCTGACCACTCCCAATGCCACAACCCAACGTCCTGATCCTCCGAGCACCCGGCACCAACTGTGATGTAGAGACGGCGTTCGCATTCGAGCAATCGGGCGGACAGGTCGAGGTGTTGCACATTAACCGGCTGCTGGAATCGCCGGGGTTGTTCGCAAAGTTCCAAATCCTTTGCATACCCGGCGGGTTCAGCTACGGCGACGACGTGGCGGCCGGGCGGATACTTGCAAACCAGATTCAACACCATCTGGCCGACCATTTGGCTGAGTTCAAGGCAGAAGGCAAGCTGATACTGGGCGTCTGCAACGGTTTTCAGGTGCTTATAAAATCCGGCGTGTTGCTCGACGATAAATCACAAAACGGACCGCCGGCCACGCTCACGTGGAACGACTCCGGCAAGTTCGAGGACCGCTGGGTGCAGCTCGACGTTAAAGGCAGTAAGTGCGTCTTTTTGAACGATATCGAGTCGATGTACCTGCCGGTGGCGCATGCCGAGGGCAAGTTCGTCACGCGCGACGCCGATGTGCTTGCACAACTGGACGGCGGCGAGCAACTCGTATTGCGTTACCTATCGCAGCGCGGGGACGAGCCACGCGGCTCGCTTGGTGATGTGCCGTATCCGGACAATCCGAACGGCTCGACGGCCGATGTGGCCGGCGTGTGCGACCCGACCGGTCGGGTGCTGGGGCTGATGCCGCATCCCGAGCGATACATCGACCCCACGCAGCACCCGCGCTGGACCCGTGGTGAAACCGGCGAGTTGGGCGACGGCTTGCAGGTGTTCAAAAACGCCGTGGAGTATTTTGCGTAAATGTCCGAATCATCTGTTTCCAAACGCAAGTTCTTCATGCACTCGGCCCACGAGACGATCGGTATCTCGGCCGGTCTGGCCGCGTTTAAGGCGTGCAACCCGGCTCGATTCGCAACGGCCGCCTCGGCGAAGCGGCGGCTTGGTGTGTGCATTGTCTCCGAGGCGCCGATACACGAGACGGATGAGTTGCTGACTATACTCCGTGAGCACGTTGAAAAGTGTTGCAATTGCCGGTGTACTACGAACCTTGAGGAATCGGATTGCTTGTTGCTCGTCGGTCGATGGCCTGCGATCGGCGGCAAGCAACTCGATCGGATCAAGCGTTATTGCCGACGCGGCGGTGCGGTGCTCGGCGTGCGGACCGCCGGCGGTGCGTCTGAAAACTGCCCGGAGTTGGACAATGAACTGTTCGGCTGCGACTACCACGGCTGTTATCAAAACGAGTTCACCGAGGTCGAGATCGCCGAGGGCGCCGCGAGCCATCCCATACTGTCGGGAGTCGGGCCGTTTCGCTCGCACGGCACACTACAAAAGAACCCGAACATCGCCGAGGGCTGCAAGGTGTTGCTTACCGGTGGCTTTGCCGGACACGTACAGCCGGTCGCCTGGACACGACGTCCCCACGGCGCCCGGGTGTTTTACACATCGTTGGGCGTCCCGGACGACTTCCGCAATCCCGACTTCATCCGGCTGTTGGCCGGCGCCGTTTGCTGGGCCGGTGTTTTCACCGGGGATTGACGTTCCCGGCCTAATACGAGAGACTAAGGGGTTACGCTTTTGCGAGGCTGTAGCTCAGTTGGTAGAGCAACGGACTTTTAATCCGTAGGTCTGGGGTTCGAGCCCCCACAGCCTCACTGTAAAGCCGCTTGCGGCTTAGCAATCCGCAAGCGGCTATTTTTACGCGACCACCGGTCGCGGCTTTATGGTGGTGCATTCCGCCACCAGCGTTATCAATTTTTCTCGGACGAGCGGTTTTATTATGTAGTCGTCACAGCCGCACTCGAGGCATTTTTCCCGATCTCCGGTCATCGCGTGCGCCGTCAAGGCGATAATCGGCCATGTGTATCCTTCAGCCCGCAGTTTTTTTGTGGCGTCGTACCCGTCCATAACGGGCATCTGCATATCCATCAGTATAACGTCAAACGGCCTGCCTTCGGCCATTGCGGTCAAAGCCAATTCACATGCGACTTGCCCGTTGTCTGCTAACGTAACGTCCGCTCCAGACTTTTTTAGCATGAAGGCGATGATCCGCTGACTGTCCGGCCCATCTTCCACGAGCAGCACTCGGCCATCGACGGCGGTAGCTTTCCTGGGAGTCGGCTCGCAGGCCGGTTCAGCATGAAATTCGGCCTGGTCTGGATTGTCGAGTAGCTTTACACCGTCCAGCGGGCCGGTCGCCACGGTGACCGTGAAGGTGCTGCCCTTTCCGACGGTGCTGCGGACGCTGATCTCGCCGCCGAGCATCTCGGCAAGCCGCTTGCTGAGCGTCAGTCCCAATCCGCTGCCGCCGAACTTGCGCGTGGTGGACGTATCCGCCTGGCTGAACGGCTTGAAGAGCCTGTCGATCTGTTGCTCGGAAATCCCTATGCCCGAGTCTATGATCTCGAATTGCATCTTCGGCTCGTCGCTTTGGCGATCCAGCAGCCTGGCGACCAGTCGCACCCGGCCGACTTCGGTAAATTTAATAGCATTTCCCATAAGGTTGATAAGAATCTGGCGTAGTTTGGTCGGATCGGACCGGATGCTTTCGGGCACCGGTGTGTCGTATTCGAGTTCCAGCGGCAGGTTTTTTGCATTTGCCCGTATGCGCATCAAGGAGATTACCTCCGAGAGAATCCGGCGAGGCGAGCAGTCGATTTGTTCTACGGCCAATTTTCCCGCCTCGATTTTAGACAGGTCGAGTATATCGTTGATGAGATTCAGCAGATGCTCGGCGTTTCGTTTGATTATGGCTGCTGCTTCGGCGTTTTCCGGATTGTCGGAATTTTCCAGCAACAATTCCACGAATCCCAATATAGCGGTCATGGGCGTACGGATTTCGTGGCTCCTATTAGTCAGGAATTCGCTTTTTGCCAGGTTGGCGGCTTCGGCGGCAAGTTTGAGTTGTTCCAGCGTTTTGTTTGCCGCTCTGAGTGCATCGGCGGCATTTTCCAACTCCGCGGTGCGCTCTTTCACAAGTTCTTCCAAGTGCTTGCGATGTTTTTCCAGTTCCTTTTCCGTCTGCTTGCGTTTCACCAGGATTTGTGCAACGTGGAACAACGTTAACATGCCGACAATCGCGACCAGCATGGCCGACGCTCCCACTGTGAGGCGCCTTGCCAGCAGCATCCGCCCGGCGGCCTTTTTACTGGCTTCTTCGATCTTAATCAGTCTTCGAGACGTGTCGTAATATATCTTGTTTGAACATTCCCTGGCTCGCAACACAATCGCATACGTCGTTTTCAATCGGAAAGAGATTGCGTTGTCGAGGTCGCGGTTTTTCAGGTTGTCTGCCGAATCCAATCGTTGCAGGACCAATCGGGCTAATTCATTTACTGCGATCTCCAGGTCCGCCAATTTTGGGGCCAGTTCTACTACTTCGAGGACGATCCCATCGTTCCGGCCGTTCCGATATGCGATGGTCTCGCGTATTTCGTCGACATTGTCGAAGTTGGCCGGCATAACGTCCTCTACAACGCCGCCGTTGGACAAAACCGCCAGAACCTTTTCTATGGACTTGAATCCTCTGTGCGCCTTTTTCTGAAGAATGCGGACCTCCCTGTCATCGTTGGAATCCGCCATGTGGTGAACGTAGTGGTCGGTCAGCAAGAGGTGTTTTTGTATGATGATTCCCAGGTCTCTTTTGGCGCGCTGCTGCGCGACAAGGTCCTGGTACTTGCGAAGGTGCGTCTCGCTGATGGTAAACTCGGTGAAAATCAGGGCAATGGTTGCGAAGTAGATTGCAATCAGCAGCAGCAACCATCGTACAATCGGTTCCTTAATGCTCTGAAGCATGTTTCGCCTGCCCGCTTCTGTTTAGCCGGCGTGCTTGCACGCCGTGTGGTCTTTCCGGATAACGTTTTGCTTACTTCACACGGACTTAATTGCCGGATGCCATGGCCGTCAACCGCCGCGACAACTCATCAAGACGCTGCAACTCGGCACGTTGTTCGGCGTGCGTTCGTGCATCAGAAATCCGCCGGCCAATCCTGGAAACGACCGATCTGGGTGACTCCAAGCGGCCCACACGAGCGCGGTCCTTGAGTGGAACCATCTCCAAAAACACCGACAGATCGGCCCGGCGGCTTAAGAGTGTATTCAAACGTTCGACCAGCGGCGCCAACTGGTCGGCGTTCCACGGTCCCGTTGCGTCCAGATCGTCTTCCAATGCCCTGAGCGTCAAGTTGCAGCCGGCTACTCGCGCGGATAGTTCGTCGAGGTTTACCCTGACCGTCGGCGCCACCGACACAACAGCCTCGCTAGAGGCCGACAAAAGCAACTCCGCCGACGGCCGTGCGATTGATCTGGCCGGTCTTGGGCGCCCTGACAAAACTGCCGGCAAGCTACCGGGTTTGTCCTGCAGCAGAACTTTGCGCGGGGATAAACCCCGCGGCTCGCTGGTTTTGTTACGATCCGTAGTCTCGATCATCGGCTGAGACGGCGCCGACGGCAACTCGCAGCGGTAGCCGCACTCGGGCCATCTCGCCGCTTGCGGCTTAACAGGCGGCATTAAACGATCTGCGACTGCCTTCTCCGCCGCGTCGAGTTTTCGCAGCAACTCCAGCAACGACGTTACCGAGATGTTCTCTCTACGCAGCAAGTCGCGGATTTCGGCTTGCTCCTTGGCCGCTTCATCCGGGTCGAGCACCAACAGGTTCGCCCGATTCAGACGCGCCTCCAACGACAACAGCCATTGCTGTTGCTCGGCCGTGTCCATTCGGACGACCCGCAGCAACACCGCCTTATAGTCCGGTGGCGTGCAGTCCGACCCATCCGAGGCGGTCGTAAGCAGGACAGTATATATCAATAACAATTTCCACATATTCACACTAAATTCTAGTCCACTGTGGTGTCCCGATTCATCGGGGCTGCCCAAGACCGCATAAATGCGGTCACTACAAACCGCTTGTCGCCGCAACTCCTTGGTAGTACTGACGTTACAGAAATTTTCAATTTTCCTCGAAACAAAGCTTGCAATTGCAAAAGCCTCTGGTAAAATACGTGGATATTACGTATTAGAAAAATGTAATACTCACCCGGCGCCGCAAGTATCTCAGGAGACCCAAAAGATGAAAATAACAAATCAGTCGAAGCTGCTGCAAAATGCCCGCCCGCATGCGATCTTGTTCGGATGCCTCGTAGCGGCATTGGTCCTAAGTGCAACCTCGCCCGTTTACGCCGAGTACGCCAAGCACAGTTTCTTGCAAGCGGTCGGTAATAACGGCTACAAGACGAGCGACCCGTTCTCGCCCGGCACGTACAAGGGGATTGTGCTCAATAATCCAGACGACATGTTAAATACGTCCGCAGGCGCCCCGGCGTGGATGGGCGGCATGTGGCAGGTGTTCATCCAATCGGTCGAGACGGACGATTGGGGCGGAAGTGCGCTATGGATGGGACAATACTACGGCAAAAGGTATGACAGAGATGAAGAAGAAAGCTACACAGACGCGGAATGGGAAGCTGAAATGCTACGGGTAAATTATCCCATCTATAATGGCTCTTCGACAACCGAACCGTTACGTGCCGGCGACCTAATCGAGGTGGAAGCCAACGGTTCCCTTTTTTACGCTGGAAAGCGCAATATAAACGAGGAACACCACAACGGAAGTGAATACGATTTTCACATCACAATTCTCGAACGAGATCAGATACTGCCGGGTCCGACTACGATCCAAATTGCGAATGTCAAGGATGAATCCGACTATATTTTCAACGCCACGGACCCCGATGAAGACGGAACACCGCTGGGGTACGACGATGTTGAAGGTTGCGAGAAATACCAGTCGCAACGGGTCACATTGCAGAATGTTCGGCTGAAAGAAGGTGAAGCCGTCAAGTGGGAGGCCAACGCAATGCTGACGCTCATCGACGCCGACAACAGCGATCTGGAGTTCTCGATGCACCTGGGCCTTAATGAGGAGTTGGCCACCATGACGCCGCCGTCGGGTGTATTCAACGTGACAGGCATTTTCAATCAGGAGGCAGATGCCACATATATGGACGGCTACGAGTTGTGGGTAATGAATACCTCCGACATCAACGTCATCCCCGAGCCTGGCACACTGGCCATGTTGATCCTCGGCGGGCTGTGGTTCGTCGGTTACTGTTGCCGTCGGCGACGACAATTGTAGGGTGCGTACAACGCACCTGTTTTGTCGGCTGTTTTGTAACAATGTGGTGCGTTCCACGCACCCTACAATTGTCGTCGCCGACGG
>DAOWNK010000356.1 GCA_030642635.1 Pirellulales bacterium | reverse complement strand
CCGGCCCCCGCTTGTGAGTGGTAATAGACCAGGAAAAACCATGCAGCAGTCGACCATCAAAGACATTCGCCGAAGCAGTCAGAAATCCACGCCGGGTAAAGTGGTCACCGACAGCAGCCGTTTCCACGGCCACGAAGCCCGGATGGCCTCGCATGTTCATCGTATCTGGAATCACCCCTGCGAACGAGCGGACGACCGGAAATGCCCGGACTGCATCATGAGGAGGCGCAGATGATAGCGACCGCTTCCCGCCTCCAACTCAGGGATTACCAGGAACGGGCAGTCGCTGACGTCATCGCGGTGCCAGACAACCGGCCTATCCTGGTCAGTCCAACCGGGTGTCATGCGCCCGGCAAAGGAATCATGATGTCCGACGGCACCATCCGTAGTGTGGAAAACGTTCGCGTCGGCGAGCTGGTAATGGGGCCGGACAGTACTCGTCGCCGTGTAATTCGGCTGTTCCAGGGCCGTGACTGCATGTACCAGATCACGCCCGTGAAGGGCAACCCGTTTGTCGTGAACGGTGCCCACATCCTGACGTTGGTGCGAACGCCAGACGGCAAGACCGCCGCAGGTGGGCAAATTATAGACGTTTCGGTCCGGGAATACATGGGCTGGCCGCAATACAGGAAGCACCTGCACAAGCTGTTCCGCGTAGGAGTCGACTTCCCCGCTGTGCCCAGCGGGTTAATAGATCCGTACTTCATTGGAGTCTTGCTAGGCGATGGTTCGCTCACAAGCATGGTCGGGATCAACACCAACGACATCGAAGTAGTGCGTGAGATATATCGCCAGTCGTTGTTGTGGAACTTGGCGGTTCGTGTGAGCGTCAAGTCGCCAACCTCTGTTACCTACTGCTTTGCCGCCAAGGATCGTGTTCACAATACCAACGGCAGTCCGTGCAAACATGGATTAGGAGAAGCCCTGCAGCAATTGGGGTTATACGGTGCCGGCGCGGAGCACAAGTACGTTCCGCCGCCATACAAGGTTGCTTCTCGAACGGACCGTCTTCAATTGTTGGCCGGACTACTGGACACGGACGGATGTCTCTCGGGCAAGGGATTCGACTGGATATCCAAGTCTCAGAGGTTGGCAGATGACTGTGCCTTTGTGGCGCGAAGTCTCGGCTTGGCCGCCTACGTGACGCCGACTGTCAAGCGATGCCAGGGCGGCTTTGAGGGACAGTATTTCCGCGTCAGCATCTCCGGCGATTGTTCCTTAATCCCCTGTAAAGTGGCCCGACGCCAGGCCCCGCCGCGTCGGCAAATCAAGAATGTTCTGCGTACCGGGTTCTCGATTGAGCTACTCGGCGAGGGCGAATACTTCGGCTTCGAAGTCGATGGTGATCACCGTTATCTACTGGACGACTTCACCGTCACGCACAACAGCGGCAAAACGACTATGGCCACAGAAATCGTCGAGCGTTTGGGCACCCCGACGTTGTGGCTGGCACATCGAAAGGAACTGATAGACCAGGCCGCCGAACGACTCGAAGCCCACGGTCTTCGGGTCGGTATCGTAATGTCGGGCTATGCCAGCGATCCCGACGCCCAAGTCCAGGTAGCGTCAATCCAGACGCTGGTCCGACGTGAAAAACCGAATGCGAAACTCATTGTCGTCGATGAATGTCACCACGCCGCAGCCAACACATATCAGCGGGTTATGGACGAGTACCCTGACGCAGCCTTAGTCGGCCTGACGGCGACACCGTTCCGTCTGGATGGTCGCGGCCTGGGCGACCTGTTCGGCGGATTAGTGGTTGCGGCCTGGGCAGACGAACTCTGCGACTCCGGCTTTTTACATAAACCGAGGGTATGGGCCTCCAAGGCTCCCGACCTGCGGGGCATCCGCGTGAGAGCCGGGGATTACAGCCTCGGCGAGCTGGCCGAGCGGTCCAATACAACCGAACTGAACGCCGACATCGTCGAGACCTGGCAAAAACACGCCGCCGGCAGGCGCACTGTCGCATTCGCCGTCGATATTGCTCATTCGCGGGCGATTACGGAAGCGTTCTGCGAGGTTGGCGTCGCCGCAGAACACCTGGATGGTAACGCTTCACGGACTGATCGCGGGGAAATTCTACATTGCTTGAGAACCGGCCAAACGCAGGTTGTCTCCTATTGCATGGTGCTGACTGAGGG
>DAOWNK010000311.1 GCA_030642635.1 Pirellulales bacterium | reverse complement strand
TGGTCGGTGACGATCTGGTCATGCTGATACTGTTCGGCTCCTACGCCCGGGGCGATTGGGTCGCGGATCGGTACGTCAAGAACAACTTCATCTATGACTACCAGGGCGATTTCGACTTATTGCTAGTGACCAAAAAGCGTTACAGCACAACGCAGCGGGGGAGGGCACATCTGGCTCGCGTCATCAACTGTCGATTGAGGCATGCCGAGCTTGACAATCCGACCTCCAGCGTCATCGTCGAAGACATCAAACATCTTAATAAGGACTTCGAACGCGGCAGCTATTTCTTCACAGACATCAAGAAGGAGGGCGTGCTGCTATACGACGGCGGTCGCCACAAATTGGCCCGGCGACGAAAGCTCGACCCCAAGGAACGTCAGAAATACGCCCGCGAGGATTATCAACATTGGTTCAAGAGCGCCTGTGGGTTTCTCAAGATGTTTGAGGCGGCGCTTAATATAGGCGAAAACAACATTGCTGCATTCCAACTCCACCAAGCCACCGAACGTTTCTACAATGCGATCGTCTTGACATTCACTCGCTACAAGCCCAAAACGCACGACATCGAGAAGTTGGACCGCCAGGCCAGCAACCTACACCCCGACTTCTTCACCGTCTTTCCCCGTGCAACCGGGCAGCAGAAAGACCGGTTCGACCTGCTCAAGCGGGCCTACATCGACGCACGCTACAAGCGCGACTACAAGATCACCAAGGCCGAGTTGAAATACCTCGCCGAGAGAGTTCGCAAACTCCAACGCCTGACAAAGAAGATTTGCGGTGAGAAAATCGCAAGTATGTGGCAAACGGATTCCGGGAAAGGCACGGATTCATGATGCAACGAATCCGCTTTTGCAAACCGCAGGCTGGACTTTTCTCGTGCATTACAGTAGTATTGCTTATATATGGGTAAACAAGTCTCGATTGAAAAACCAATCATGCAGCAGTTAAACATCACTATCGAAGATGGCACACTGGTTGCCTATAAGAAATACGCAAGGCAGCACGGCATATCGTTGGACGAAGCAATTCAACGTGTACTTGCCCAGGGAGTTTCACCTGCACAAAAGGGCTGGTTGGAGGAATGCTTTCGCTTGATGGACGAGGCCAAAGCAAACTCAAACGGCAAGCGATGGTGTAGAGAGGACCTTTACAACGACTCACCGCGATAGCTCAAATCCAGCAAGTCCATCGGGTGCATCACCTTTAACGGGCAGCCGTTGCGGCGCACCTCACGCTGAATCTGCAACAGGCAGCCGGCGTTGGCCGTAAGCACGATCTCGGCGCCGGTGCTCAGGATATTCTCCAGCTTGCGTCTGGCCAGCCGGTCGGACATCTCCGCTTCGTTCAGATTGTACGTGCCGGCCGAGCCGCAGCAGATTTCCGTCTCCGGCAGGTCGATCAGCTTCAACCCGGGGATTTTCGCCAGTAGCCGTCGCGGCGGCTCGGTAATCGACTGTGCATGGGCCAGGTGGCAGGCGTCGTGGTACGTGGCCGTCGCTTCGATCCGACCGCTCGGCGGCACCATGCCCAACTCGTCAAGAAACTCGTGAATGTCTTTCACCTTGGCGGCGAATTTCTCGCGGTGCGGCTGCAAACCGTCCTGCCAGTGCAAACCGTACTCCTTCATTATGGCCCCGCAGCCGGCATGGTTCACCACAATTGCATCGTAGCGGTCCAGCTCGAATGCGACCAGATTGGCGTCGGACTGTTTTCTGGCGCCTTGGCTGTCGCCGGCGTGGAAGCGAATCGCCCCGCAGCAGCCTTGGCCCGGCGGGATGAAGATATCGCAGCCGTTCTGTTGCAACACACGTAGCGTGGCCCAGTGCGTAGGCCGAAACATGGCGTCGGCCACGCAGCCGACGAAGAACGCCACCCGCGCACGCTTCCGACCGACTGCCGGCAGGAATTTCGGCAGCTTCGGACCGGGTTTTACCGGCGGCGGCAGCAGCGTGATCATCCGGCCCAATCGACCCGGAATCAACTTAAGCAACCCCAGCCGCTCCGCCGCACCGAAGATTCCTACCCGTTGCAAAAATCGAACCGGCATAAGCAACTTCCGCATCCGATCGGCGTATGGGAATAATTGAAACAGGATCAGCTCGCGGAACCAATCGAAACGCTTTTCGATTTGCTTGTCCGACTCTTGCACGGCCAGCCGGAACGGCTCGATCAGCCGGCCGTACTCGACACCCGACGGGCAGGCGGTCTCGCACGCTCGGCAGTCCAGGCAGAGTTCCAAGTGCCGACGCATCCGGGCGGTCAACTCGCACTTATCCTCGGCGACCATACGCATGAGTTGGATTCGACCGCGTGGGCCGTCGTTCTCGTCGCCCGACTCGATAAACGTCGGACACGTTGACGTACACAGCCCGCAGTGTATGCAATTAAGAAACAACTCCTCGGCGATCCCGGCGGCCGGATTGCGGTCGTTCGCGTTGTCGTAGTGGGTGTCGATCATCGGTTGTGTTGAGTCAAATGAGTGTGTCCGGAAATTCGTCATTTAGCCCGCCGTGAATACACGGCGGGCAATGTCTGCACTACTGGCAATGGTTACCCCGGGTGTATTCACCCGGGGCTAAATGTTGTATACCCTCCCCGGGTTCAGTATTCCTTGCGGATCAAAACGATCCTTCACCGCTCGCATCACCCCGGCGGCGTCGGTCGGCGGACCCCAAATGTCGGCAGCGGTAAGTTCCTCGTCGTCTGGCGCACACAGCAGCACCATATTGCCGCCGAAATCCGCTACCGCCGGCCGAAATTCACTGCGCAGCAACTCGGCGGTAAGCTGCCGCCGCGGCGAGAGCTTCACACGAATCACACCGTTGCCGGCATGGGACTGGATCGAACAATTTTGATCCAACTTCAGCAATTGCTCGACCATTGCAATCGTCGCGCTTGGCAATACATTGATTTGCACGTCGGCCGGCAGTTCACTTAACCAACCCCAAGCACCGGCCGGACCGGGCTGGTGGGTGGTGATTGTTCCGGAGATCCCCAGCCCCCCCCACTCTTTGCCAATCGTTTCGACCACCCCCTCGCCCTCGCCCTGGGAACCTTCAAACCCACCCAGCAGCCGCGCGACGCTCGTTTCGGTCCTCTGTCCGAACACCGGCCCGGGCGGCGGCTCCGTGCCGGCCAAAAGCTCCACTGCCACAGGTAGCGTCTGCGTGTTGACCAGTTCGGCAAGCAGCCGCTCGGCCGTGTCCAAAT
>DAOWNK010000331.1 GCA_030642635.1 Pirellulales bacterium | reverse complement strand
GGGAAAAATCAACGCCAATCGGCCCAACGGATGCGTTTTTACGAAAAATGACGCACCTCGTCAACTCGAGTTCTGCGCAAAATGCGGTCAACAGTGCCATTCGTATCAGGGGCTAACCACTGGCCCCTAACCCCTAGCCCCTGGCCACTGCCTAACTCGCCAGCGTTTGGAGCAACTCGAGTAACTCCTCCGGCACTGGCTTGTGTTTGGCAAAGGTGTCGGTAAATGGAGTCAGCACTAACCGGTCCTTGACTGCGCCGGCCATAGCGCCGGTCTCGCCTTCGATGATTGCCTTGACGGCGAAGGTACCCAAGCGGCTTGCCAGAATTCGGTCCTCCGGCGCCGGCGAGCCGCCGCGTTGCAGGTGGCCCAGGGTGAGCACTCTGGTTTGGAACGGGCAGCCGGCCTTTTTGAGGTCTTCGTTGAGCACTTCCGCACCGCCCAGTTCGTCGCCTTCGGCCACGACGATCATAATCGACTGCTTACCGCGTGCCTTGAGCACCTGCAAGTGCTGGACGATAAGCGGTACGTTGGTTTCGGTCTCGGGCAGTGCAACCACCTCGGCGCCGCCGGCCAGCGCGGTGTACAGTGCGATGTACCCGCTGTGACGGCCCATCACCTCGACCAGAAACAGCCGTTCGTGGCTCTCGGCCGTATCGCGAAGCTTATCGAGCGCCTCGACCGCCGTGTGCACCGCGGTAGAGAACCCGATAGTGTAGTCGGTGCCTATCAGGTCGTTGTCGATTGTGCCGGGGCAGCCGATGATCCGCCCGTCCCAATGCTGTGCCAGTGCCACCGCGCCGCGAAAGGTTCCGTCGCCGCCGATGGGTATCAGGGCGTCGATCTCGTGTTTCTCCAGCACATCGACGGCCTTTTTCAGTCCGGCTTCGGTACGGAACTCTTCGCTGCGGCTGCTGTGCAATATCGTGCCGCCGAGCTTCGAGATGTTCGAGACGGACCGCAATCCCATTAGTATCTCGCCGGTCGAGTCGGGATAGAACTGTTCGGTAAGCAGCCCGTGGTATCCGCGTCGGATTCCGACGACCTCGTGTCCGGCAGCAATTGCCGAGCGGACTATTGCCCTGAGGCACGGGTTCATTCCGGGTGCATCGCCGCCGCTACAAAAAATGCCGAATCGCATGGTATGCCTTTCAGTAGGGTGCGTGAAACGCACCAAAACCGATTTGAGACAAAATATAAAATAGGTGCGTTTCACGCACCCTACAGATTAAAATGATTCAATCTCCAATGCATGTTCTCCCATAAACTCCACGGCCTGTTCATGGTTGAAAACGCTTTCGGTGGCACCGACCGAGCGGACGCAACTGGCCCCGAGCGCGCTGCCCCAACGCAGACACCCCGGGGGGTCCTCGCCGCGGATCAGCCCGGCAATGTATCCGGCGTCGAACGCATCGCCGGAACCGGTCCCGCCGATGAACTGTACCGGATACACACCCGCGCGTATCCGCACGCCGTCGCCTACCAACAGTGTACCATTTTCCCCCCGGGTAATTACGACCGTTTTCGCACCGGCATTGCGGAACGTCTCGGCCTGCTGCAACGGGTCGTCCAGGCCGGTCAGCACGGCCGCCTCGTCGTCGTTCGGCAGAAAGACGTCGGTTTCGGCCAACAACGGCTTCACCCTTTGGAAACAGTCGTCGCGGCCGACGACCACCACGTCGAGCACGGTGATGGTTCCCGCCGCCCGAGCGGTGCGGAAAAGCTCGACCATGGCCTCCGTCTCCAGCCCGGGCATCAGCAGGTATCCGCCGACGTAGAACACCTTGGCACTTTTGACCTGCTTGGCGGGTATGTGCTCGACGGTAAGCCGGGTATTTGCACCCGGGTTGCTTATGAACCGGCGGTCTTCGCCGCGGACGTTGATAATCATGGTAGAGGCCGAGTTTATGCCGGAGATGCGATGTATTCCGCCGGTATCGACTCCGCCGCCGGCCAGTTCGTCGATGATGAACTGCCCAAATATATCGTCTCCGACACAGCCGGCCACGCCGGTTTTGACGCCTAGCCCAATAAGGTCCAACGCGGCATTGCCGGCACATCCTCCCAGGCCCAACTGCAATCGATCTGACATGATCAACTCGCCGGGGTTCGGCACGCGATCGATTGGAGAACACGAATAATCGGCGAACAGGATTCCGGTACAAAGGCAATCGAAGTTCATGGTCGGTTTACCGATGGCTCGGGATTCGGGGATCGGTCAATCAATCGCTGTTGAATGACCTGGAACAGCTCCACGGCCACGGTTTGCTTATTGCCGGAGAATGAAGCCAGAACGTCGCCATCCTTACTGATTACCTCGAGCGTTGTATCTGCGGCATGGATAGCATCGGGTCCGTTTACGACGATCAGATCGCAGTTCTTTCGTTCGAGTTTTTGCAGTGCTCGCATCCGCTCGTCTTCGGTTTCCAGCGCGAAGGCGACCATCCATTGCGACTGTTTCACCGCCGCCAACAGCGCAACAACGTCGGGTGTTTCGATCAACTGGAGCGTCAGCGGCCCACCGGTCTTGCGAATCTTCTGCGAGTGGACCATCACCGGCCGGTAGTCGCACGGCGCGGCCACGCCGATCAGCCCGTCACAGGTCGGAAAGACCTTAAGCGCTGCCTCGAGCATCTCCTCGGTGGAGACGACACGAATCAATTCTGCGGCCTTTGGATAATCGACGTCGACCGGTCCGGTTACTACTAAAACCTCGTACCCCGATTCGACTGCCGCCAAGGCCAACGCAGCACCCATCCGACCGCTGGAAGCGTTGGTCAGGTAACGC
>DAOWNK010000104.1 GCA_030642635.1 Pirellulales bacterium | reverse complement strand
TATGGTTTGCCAAATACCCAACCCTACAACTGTCGAGGCGTCCCCTTCTTCCCTCAGCTAGATTTAGCTGTCCGTCTTTCTTGTACTATAGCCAACTCCAATACTTATCTGGAACTTGCCCGTAACGGGAGTCGGTGCGGTCAGTGCAATTGTAAACTCCTGTATCTCATCATCACGGACGTCTTCAATTTCCCAATACGTACCATCGCGGTCGTGAATTTCACCGTCACCAATCACCCGAACGCTGACCGGCCCGCCGTATGCGTCTTCCGGCCAGTTGACGCCGGTGCGTGTGGCCGCTTCCAACAAATTTTCGATAATAGTTCTTGTCTCACCGACCAGGAAAGTAAAGGTGCCGTCATCATTTTCCCGTATAGCCGGTTCGATAACGATGTCTTCGTGCCCGCCGACGTCCGGGTGCCAAAGCCTGATGGTGAAGTCACCGCCGGCAATCCCTTTGTCCAGCGTGATGAAGTACCGTGTATTGTGCCCGTCGCGGTAGTTGTTGGCTAAGCAATCGCTGTACAGGTTGGTTAGTTCTCCGATTTGCGGGTCGGCATCCCATCGGCTGAACATAATGCCGTTTGCCTCGCCGCGCAATAGCGTACTGGTGCTATTCGATCCTGCCCACAGTTGTCCAAGCTCGAAGTCTATTTCGTCAAAATCCGGTACATATAGCACATCGTCCGGCCAAGTATCCGGCGGCGTCATCATCCTTTTTTGAAGCGCGTACATTGCGGCGTCGATTCCGATGTCAATCCCATTTTCGCTTACGTCCGGGCCGAACCCCTCGTACGTAACCACGACATCCCCGTCGGCGTCCAGCACCACCTGCGAATCGATCTGGCACAACGGCCACAGCAGGGCCTCGTTTTCCGGGTCGAGACTGGCGCTGTTGGCGCGGAATTCCGACCGTATGACATTGCCGTCTAAGTCGTACATCTTGACACGCACACTACTGGAGCTGATCCCGATATTATCGTTGTCTACAATCGCACCCCGGCTGACGATGAAGTTGTTGTTCATGTCGAATGAGGCCGTTGATCTCGCACCGCCGCCGACGGTGAATTGCTGCAATAATACTTGCCCGGTTGGATCGTACAACTCTGCATTAACACGAGTCATATACGCGTTGCCCACCACGTAATTCGGATCGTTCGTGATCGACCACGTAACCACAAAATGCCCGTCGCTGCTTAAGGCCACGTATGGATCGATGTGGATCGCCGTGTCTTCATCGTTGACCAGCCACTCGCCGCCGACCCGCTCGCCGTCGCGGTTGAACTGCTGGGCGACGATGCCGTTGAAGTAACTGATGTCCTGGCCTTCATTGGCCCAGGCGATTGTAAAGTTTCCGTCGTCGTCCATACCGATGGCCGGATCTTCTTGGGCGTTGGTCGTAAACGTGTTTACCCGGAACTGGTTACCCAAGGCCCTGACGCCCGGCACGAAGCCGGTCGGACTCACCATGCTGGCCGGTGAGAACCGACGTGCAAAAATATCGTACAGGCTGCCGAAGTTCTCCGCGTCTGTAATTTCACTCTGCCAGGTAATTACAAAGTCGCCGTCGGCGTCCATTGCAACCGCCGCGGCGATCTGGTTGGTTACGTCCGGCCACGGCGTGAACGGATCGTCCGGCTCCTCGGCGTTCACACGGAACTCCGGGCTGGTCTGCTTCAGCGTGGTTACGTCTACCTGCGGCGAACCAATCAGCGAAACACCGTTTTCGTCCGCTACGGCCGAAATCACCAACTCCGGATGATCCTTTTTGTTCGAATCGGACGCTATCCAGTCCTCATCAATGTTCAGATCTGCGCCGAACGTGATGTCGAATTGCGTGGCGCTGACCGGCGTTACCGTAACGCGCGGTAAAGCGGTCCGCATCATCTCGGGGAAAATGTACGGCGGCGGTTGGGAACCAGGCACGCGGTCCGGCGGTGGAAACTCGACGGGGCTTACCGCAAAGGTTTCTGAAGTATACAAAAATGCCTGCTCGATCGCCTGTGCCGTCAACCATGGATTATCCGGAGAAACCGGTATATCAGCAATGATTCCAGGATTGCGCACGGTCGAGACAACCATACCGGGTAAAAATCCCGCCCCAATGGAAAAGTCGCTATCTACAATCACCAATTCCGGTTGGTCTTCGCCGCCGGAGGCGTTACCGAAGTAAACCATGTACTCCTTCGGGCCGATATTCGTTACAACTACGTCGCTCAGCGCGCCGCCAATACCACGCAGGCCCGTCTGAATCGCATCCGCCGCGCGAGTATACCACTGCCCGACAAACGTGATCGTAGTGGTCTCTCCGGGGTCAATGGTACCGCTATCGTCAACGTCGAAGCCGAATGTGACATCCCCGACAAGAAGGCCGTCGCTCGAGTTGAACGGGCCGAGCGCCTCACTGACCGTAATCTTCTGTATCTCGTTGCCGCCGTAGGTCAACGAGAACGTGCCGTAAGCGCCCGGATTGTTGTTGATGATTATCTCGTCGGGCAGCGTGACGCGTTGCACTTCGTCGGTAAAGTACCGCGCGTAGATGTTCATGTCGGTCATGTCCCCACCGGTCTCCGGATCAACGACCGGATCGCCGCTTGCATCGAACACACCATCGTCTCGTGCCCATACCACCACGAAGTCGCCGTCGTGGTCTGCCGCCACCGATTGAGCGGCAATGGTATACTGGTCCTCGGTCAGCACTTCGTTGACCATGTTGTCGTCGATGTTCCACGGCGAGAGGCTCAGCAACTGCCGCTCTTCCAGTGGGTCGATCAACAACCGTCGATACGCACGCTCGCCGGTGCTTCTGCCGTTGCTTCGGGCGAAACGACCTCGAACGCTTTCAAGGGCCGACGAAAAACGTCGCAGCTTCGGCAATTTGAATAAAGACATCATCACTGTTCCTTAATTTGCCTATTAACTTGACTATCTTATCTATCATGATTGAACTCAAGGGAAACGTCAAGCATTTTTCGCGTTCGCTGTATCGCTTTTACTATGAAAATGACGAAAAGCCACCAGAATGGGTGGGTAACATCAAAGAAAACACAGTGGCGCCGGCGTCTCGCCGGTGACGCACAAGTATAGGCATTACCACAAGTTCCGTCACACCGGCGGGACGCCGGCGCCACTGTCCGGCAGATTGCCGGTACGGCGGCCCAGCGCATAAAAAAGGTCTCCGCAGGTGGGGCAGGAACCTGAGGAGACCAATCTGTCAGGGCTTTCGCCCCGCCAGATGTTGCCTAAGTATGTTTGAAAGTTCGACGAGTGCAAGGTTTATTTTTAGTATTTGTCGCCCGAACATGACGAACATGGAAAACGTCTTCGGCAAACCGCAGATGGCGGGCATGCGAGGCGTGGATATTACTGGGGGCGTGGCGTTTTTGGCGTTGCGCAATCCCTGACGAGTGCCCCTGTTCCCCACGCCGGCATGGCAGCGTATACTTAATAGTAACCATTTACAAGGCAATTAAACGTTATGAAATTTCGCAAGACAATACCATCTACCTGGGTTATGCTGCTGCTGGCCGGTTGTGTGGTTGCATTGGCCGAGCAGCCCGCTACGGAAAAACCGCAGGGCTCCTTTATACGTCTGTTGCGCGACGCAGATGAAAATCCAATCGCGCTACAGGTGGCCATAGTCCGTTGTGCGTCCACCGACCGCACGCGGAGGCGGCTTACGGTCGATCTGGTCGCCGCGGTGCACGTCGCAGAGAAAAGCTACTTCGAGCAACTCAACCGCGCGTTCGCCACCTATGACGCCGTACTTTACGAACTAGTGGCGCCGGCCGGAACCAGGGTCCCAACCGGCGGACGCAAAAGCGACAGCCCCGTTTCCGCCTTGCAAAACGGCATGAAACACATGCTGGAACTCGAATTCCAGCTCGATGTGATCGACTACAGCCCGAACAATCTGGTGCATGCCGACATGTCGCCAAAACAGTTCGCCGACTTGATGCAGCAGCGCGGCGAGAGCACCTTCGGTATGTTCCTGCGGATGATGGGATACGCAATGGCTCGGCAACACGCCTCCGAAAAAGGACTGAACAACGCGCAACTGCTGATGGCGCTGTTCGACAAAAATCGGGCACTGGCCCTGAAACGGATCATGGCCGAGCAGTTCGAGGACATGGAAGGCGCCCTGCTGGCCGTCGAAGGGCCGAAAGGCTCCACTATGATCAGCGAGCGGAACAAGGTCGCCTTAAAGGTGCTGGGTAAGCAGATCGCCGCCGGCAAGCGGAAAATCGCCATATTCTACGGCGCCGGGCACATGCCCGATATGCTCAAACGGCTACGCGACGATTTCCGGCTTAAACCGGTTGAGACACGCTGGTTGGATGCATGGCACCTGAAAGCGGTAGGTGGTGGTTAGCTCAGTTTGAGATGTTGCAGATTTTTTCGGATAAGCCATAATACCGATTATGCGCGATTTCCAAAACGAGGCACTCAGCCACGACCCGTTGCACGGGTATATTCCGTTTACATCTTATGCCGCCGGGCAAGACGAGGTCTCGGAACGGCAGATCATCGACCACCCCTGGGTGCAGCGGCTGCGGCAGATTCACCAGTTGCAAACCGCATGGTGGGTCTTCCCGACCGCCGAGCATACACGGTTCCAACACGTCATCGGGGCGATGCACCTGGCCGGCCGTGCCGTAGAGGCGCTGTTCCCCAGCCTCAAGGAGGTCTGCCCGGAGACGCCAAGCCGCGGATACGTCGAATCGCTCATGCGCATCGCGGCGTTGCTGCACGACGTGGGCCATGGACCGTTCGGACACTTCTTCGACGCACACTACCTGGCCGACTACGGACTGAATCACGAGCTGCTCGGCAGCCACATCATACGCCATGAACTCGGCGAGATGATCCGCCGGGTGCGTTGCAACCCGAACGGACGCCTCGACGACGACGAGGTGCTCGACCCGGAGCAGATCGCACTGCTTATCACCCGGCCCAAGGATGACGCGACCGACGACGCGCCGCAATGGCTGCAATTCCTGCGGAGCCTGTTCAGCGGGCTATACACCGTCGACAACATGGACTTCGTGCTGCGCGACGCATACATGTCCGGCTACAGCACTAAGGCATTCGACCTGCAACGGCTGCTGCATTACAGCGAGTTCACACACCGTGGTCTTACAATCCACGAGCGGGGACTCTCGGCGCTGGTGCGGTTTATCTCGGTCCGGGCAGACCTGTTCCGGGCGATCTATTTCCATCGCACCGTCCGGGCGATCGACCTGACGTTGCAAGAGTTGTTTGCCAAAAGCAAGCCGTACCTGTTTCCCGGCAACCCGTTGGAACACCTGGACCAATACCAACGGCTGACCGAATGGTCGCTGCTGGCCGAGGTCGCCCGCTGGCCGGCCGGCGACAATGCCGACTTGCGCGAACTCGGCCGACAGTGGCAGCGGTTCCTCAACCGCGAGATCGACTGGAAGATGGCCTGCGAGCGGACGATCTTCTTCGCCCCGGACGAGCCGGAACGCAGTAGTGTGTTCAGCAGCGAAAAGGTCTTCGAGCAGGCCGTGCGCGACAACCTGCCGACGGAACTAAAGAACCTGCCGCTGCGTGTAGATACCGCCCGGCACGTCCACCGGCCGGGCGCCCATGCACCGGCGGCCGGGCAAAATTTCCTGTGCGAACAGGCCACCGGTAAAATACGCAGCCTCGACGACCGCGAGCTGTTCCGGCGGATCGCCATCAGTTATCGCATCTGCCGAATCTACGCCCGCGACAATCGCCACAACACCGAACTGGCCGCCGCCATGGATCGGCTCACAGGCGCCGGAACGATCGACGACGTAACGAATATGTAGAGATTGGGGATTAGGGATTAGCCGCTTGCGGCTTAGCAACTTTAACACCGGAGCCACCCCATGGGATACATCTTTGGACCCGTTCCTTCCCGACGGCTGGGTCGCTCGCTGGGCGTCGACCTGGTCCCGTTTAAGACGTGCACCTATGACTGCATCTATTGCCAACTTGGGCGAACTACCGACAAGACCATAGAAAGACGGGAATGGGCGCCGTTGGATGAAGTTGTTGAGGAGTTGAAGGAAAAGCTGGCTTTGAAGCCGGATTACATCACGCTAAGCGGCTCCGGTGAGCCGACGCTGTTCTCGCGGCTCGACGAGTTAATCGGCCGCATTCGTTCGATGACGGATGTTCCCATCGCCGTGCTGACCAATGGGTCGCTGCTCTGGGACGACGAAGTTCGTCGGCAACTCCTTGACGCCCACCTGGTCGTCCCGTCGCTGGACGCCGGGTGCGACGAGGTATTCAAGACCGTCAACCGGCCGCACGACGACATCTCCTTCGAGCAAATGCTCGAGGGACTTATCGCGTTTCGCAACGAGTACCACGGCAAGTATTGGTTAGAGGTGTTCCTACTGGCCGGCCATACAGCCGTTGAAACCGAACTGCAGAAGATCATCGACTGCGTCGGCCGGATTAAGCCAGACCGCGTACAACTGAACACCGCAACCCGGCCGACGACCGAAGACTATGCCGTAATGGCGCCGCACGAGCAGATGGTCCGGTTTGCGGCAAAGTTCGACCCGCCGGCCGAGGTCATCGCCGACTACCGCGGCGTTCATCAGCAAATCGCCTTCAAGGCCGGGCGGGACAACGTACTGGAGATGATCCAGCGGCGGCCGTGCTCTCTGGAGGATATCGCCAACGGACTGGGTATGCACCGAAACGAAGTCGTCAAATACATCGAAGAACTGGACGCCGGCGGCCACTTGCAAAAATCTACGTCCGGCGGTAGGTTGTTCTACAGCGGCAAGCATAAATCAAAGGCACTTTAACAAAATCAACACAAGGGAAACGCCATGAAAACAGTGGATATCGTTATACTCGGCGGGAGTGCCGCGGGAATCACCAGCGCGATAACGGCCCGGCGGCACCACCCGGACAAGAGTATCCTGCTGGTGCGCATGGAAAAGCAGGTTTCGATCCCATGCGGTATCCCTTATATCTTCGGCACACTCGGCAGTCCCGAAAAGAACCTCGTCCCGGACGCCATCCTGGAAAACAACCGGATCGACCTGCTGGTTGCAGAGGCGACAAAGATCGACTGCCAACGGCGCCGGCTGCTGACCGGTAAGGGAGAGATCGGGTACGAGCGGCTGATCCTTGCGACCGGCTCGTTGCCGACCAGGCCGCCGATACCGGGCGTGGACATGGACGGTGTGTTCCCGATCTTCAAAGACGTGGAGCATCTCCGCTTGCTGCAACAGGAACTCCAAAAGGCGAAGCAGATCGTCATCATCGGCTGTGGGTTCATCGGAATCGAGTTCGCCGACGAAATCAACAAGATCGGAGATAAGAACGTAACGGTCCTGGAATTGGCGTCAAACTGCCTGAATCTCGCCTACGACGCGGAGTTTTGTATCGAGATGGAAGAACTGGTCAGATCGCGAGGCATTACAATACGCACCTCGGCGATGGTTAAGGAAATCCTGGGCAATGGACGAGTCAACGCAGTTAAGCTGAAGGACGGCTCCAGTATATCGGCCGACGTCGTCATACTGGGCATTGGATCGCGGGCGAACGTTACGCTGGCCAAAGACGCCGGCTTGCACATCGGGCCGACCGGCGGCATCGCAGTCGACCGCACCACGCAGACGTCCGACCCGGCGATCTTCGCATGTGGCGACTGCGCCGAGAAGGTTTCGTTCTTCGGCGGCCGACCGTCTCTGCTGAAGCTCGCCTCAATTGCACAGTTGGAGGCCCGGATTGCCGGGGCGAACGTGTTTGGACTGCGGCGGGAAAGCGACGGCACGATTGGCGTGTGGTCCACCGCCGTAGGAGATTTGGCAATGGGAACCGCCGGATTGACGGAGTCTGCGGCGAAGGAGCTTGGATACAAGGTTGTTTCCGCCAGCGCCGAAGGACCGAACCGCCATCCGGGAAACATGCCCGGAGCCACACAAACGAAAGTAAAGTTGGTCTTCGAGGCCAATTCACAGGTCATACTCGGCGGCCAGATACGAGGCGGCGACGCCGTCGGCGAGATGATCAACATTGTCGCTGCATACGTGCAGAGGCGAATGACGGCCGAGAATATCGCCACTTTCCAAATAGGAACGCACCCGGCGTTGACCGCCTCGCCCATCGCCTACCATCTCGTGAAGGCAGCGGAGATTGCACTGACCCGAATGTGATATTTCCCGCAGGATTCTACGCCGTGTGGCACGCCCAGAGCGTAGTGATGGGCGTGGCTGGACGTAGCGAATGGGCGTGGCACGCTCCCTCTCAGTGTATCAAAAAGGCAGCACCTGCCGGCGTTCCCAACCACGTCCTTCGTTCCCCAGGGCGTGCCACCCGCTGCCGAAAAGACGTCCGCGACAACCGGTTTACCAAAAGACACATGCCCACGACAAGTGTGGACATAGCTCCACTTGCCGGCAGAGGATTGCGGTGATAATATGAGGAAACGATGAAACGCTCACTTCCTCGTCGATCGCAACACCAGGCTGCCCGGCTCCGCGAGATCACCGACGTGATCCGCGAGTTGGTCGGCGACGACCTGGCCATGCTGATCCTTTTCGGCTCCTACGCCCGCGGCGATTGGGTCGAGGATAAATACACCGAGGGCCACATTACCTATACGTACCAGAGCGACTTCGATTTGCTGGTGGTTACCGAAAAGCGTTCCGGCGCGACGCAGCGCGCCGAAGCCCTCCTGACCGACGCCATCGGCCGTCGTCTTGAACGTATGGCTCTTGGCCGTCCGACCACCAGCATTATCGTCGAAGACATCAAGAGTCTCAACAAGGACCTCCAGCGCGGCCAGTATTTTTTCAGCGACATCAAGCGGGAAGGCGTATTGCTGTTCGACAACGGTCGGCACAAGCTCGCCCGGCGCCGAAAGCTCGATCCCAAGCAACGCCAGAAACACGCCCGCGACGATTACAATCATTGGTTCAAGAGCGCCAGCAATTTCTATGTGGCCTACGAAACCATGATGCAAATTCCTGACTACAATAACGCTGCATTTCTACTCCACCAAGCGACGGAGCGTTTTTTCACGGCCACGATCCTTGTCTTCACCAACTACAAACCAAAGACGCACGACCTCGAAGAGTTGGTCCGCCGGGCCAGCAACCTCCACCCCGATTTCTTCACGGTCTTTCCCCGCGCAACCAAACAGCAGAAACGCCGTTTCGATTTGCTCAGGCGGGCCTACATCGACGCCCGATACAAACGCGACTACAAGATCACCAAGGCCGAACTGGAGTATCTCGCCGGGAGAGTCCGCAAACTCCAACAACTAACCAAGAATATATGCCGCGAGAAGATCACGAGTATTGGGATAACGAATATTGGGCCATAAAGTACGTAGGGATGGGTGCTGAAATGTCACCAAAAATCTTCGCGTCCCCTGTGTCCTCTGCAGTGTTCTCCTTAAGGCGGCCAATTCCCGGTCTTGAAATCGGCCGCGCGGTGTGATACATTTGTCCACGTTGGAGCAGTATGACGCTGCTCATCAGGTCTTTGACAATTTATCTCGTAGTTTCGCCATTTCGGGCTTTCGTGGTCCTCGTCTTATTGAATCACGAAGTCAAGAGTTTTGCACGTTTTGGGCGGCCAAAACGTGTGCAAATTCCACCGCACTTAAAGTGGCTTTGCGACAGTACTTGCGACGATTCGCCGAGGTGTGAATTGCCCTTGACAGCGAATTCCGCCGGTGCAAAACGCAAAATACCCAGCGACGCAACCACTTGCTCAGAAACCACTTACGTACGCGAATGACGGCGACAAGGGCATTTTGCACGCGGTGAAACATAGGCAGGCAAAAAGGTATAAGC
>DAOWNK010000293.1 GCA_030642635.1 Pirellulales bacterium | reverse complement strand
GATCACCAAGCGTTGCTACGGCGTGAAGTCACCCGGCACACTCTTCAGCCGGCTGATTCTGGACCTGAACCGGGCCTCGGAAGCGGTCCAGCGGCGCATCGCCGAGCTACGCCAGATGGCCGCCGGCCTGAAGGCCGTGTTTCTAGCGTTTTGCACCTAAAAACGGAAGAGCCATAATATTGGCAATTCTGCTGTGCTGATTCGGCACAAAACTCGAACTCTCGAGGGGGTGAGCGTATCATGAATCGCTGGCACGACAATCTGGACGGCTTAGACCATGACGATATCTTCGATCCACTCTGCGTGGAACGCAGTGCACCGATGGACGACGGCGAAGCGAGCCTGATCGAGGCGCTGTGCCTGTCTGCTACGCCCGGGCCGCTGGTGATCGACGACGAGGCGGAAGGGGAAGGCGCCGTGGTAGCCGGCCTGCCCGACGGACGGCTGATCATCTCGCTGACGGCATCGGTACAGCATACCGACGACCTGACGGCCTCCGAAGCCAACGCACAACTCATCTGCAAGGCACGCACCATGCTCCTGCGGTTGCTACGCGACCGGCAACAATGGAACCAACAACGGGAATTCCTGCAGGAGCGTATCCGAACGTTGGAGATTGCCGTGCAATCGGAGCATGAGGTGATTACGCTGCCGCGGTGAGCTATAAAGCTGCGACCGGTGGTCGCGCCCCACGCTGTTAAACTACCGTCAGCATCGGCGCGACCACCGGTCGCGGCTTTATGGCCAAAATTTTCCCCTTGAAATTGGGCCACCGCTTATGTTAAGCTTGGTGGCGATTCAGAGGTATCCGCAGAGCCTGTAATACAGGTATCCAAACGAGCCCATCGTCGGAAGAAATTCCGGCGGCGGGCTTTTTTTGTAGCTATTCAGTGGAACAGCCAATGATCGCACCAAAAATCGTCAAAGAAATCCGCCGCCTGCTGGCCGAGCGTCGGCTAAGCCAACGGAAAATCGCTGAGTCGATCGGTGTCAGTCGCGGCACGGTCGGCGCGGTCGCCTCCGGCAAGCGGCCCGACCGCCTTATGCCTCGTCGCGCCGCCGACTACGACGAATCCCTAAAACCGACCGGCCCGCCCCAGCGATGCCCAAGTTGCGGAGGGATGGTCTACATGCCTTGCCGGGTGTGCCAAACACGTGCCGCCATGGCCAAGAAGCGTCTACCGCAATGGCCATTCGGGCCGCTGGAAGAATCGCTGGGGCTTGAACTTAAAGGCAGCTATCTCAGGAGATACGAGCAACTACGCACCGCAAGGTTAAACGGTAAACCTTCGTCAAATCCAGCCGAGCCGTACGACGACGCACCGGAGGACGATGGCTACGAGTTGGACACCGACGACGTGCTGGATGCCTTCGAACTGGACGACGAGTTGATATTGCAGGATTCAATGTAGACGGTAGACGGTAAATTGAAAATTGCAAATTGAAAATTGCCGCTTGCGGCTTAGCACCCCATTTCAGAACCCCGAACCCCGATTCCCGATCCCCGAATGAAACTCGTATGCTACCAAAACGTTCGCAGTCAAATCCGCGACGGCGACCTGCTGCTGTTCCGCCGCCGCGGGCTGATTTCGGCTTTAGGACGCGGCGTGCACAACCATGCCGCCAAGGCCGCCTGGTGGAACGGCGACCTGTTCTGCCTGGAGGTGTTGCAACTGGTCGGCGGCCGTGCGGTCACGCTCTCCAGCCAGGTGCAGCGATGGCCGGACAGTTACGATGTTTACGAAACAAACCCAGACCGGCGTTGGCCGAACTACGACCGACAGGCCGCCTGCCGGTTCATGCGTCGGCTTTGCGGATGCGACTACGGCTATCGCGGGCTGGCCGCCGCCGCAATGCTGCACCTGCCGGTGGTCCGACTGTTCGTTCGACCGGCAATCGACGACAAGGCAGTCGATCGACGGCCGCCGTTTTGCTCACACGCCTGCGCCATGGCCGACCGGCTCGGCGGCGGAGTAGACCCGGTCCCATTCCTGGCCGACCGGCTGACCGAGCCGGCCGACCTGGCCCGCAGCAGGTTTTATCGCTATCGATTTACGTTAACTCCATAAAGCCGCGACCATTGGTCGCGCCACACATGTTAATATCCCGACCACATTGGCGCGACCGACGGTCGCGGCTTTATATCACTTTTCCCAAACAGGAGAAAACCATGAAACGTTCGACATTCGCAGTTCTAATCTACTGGCTGGTCGCCGGTGCGGCGATTGCACTGCTGACCTTATGGGCGGCCGGTATCTCGCACGGCGCAGTGTCCGACTGCCACGACGCCACGTGCCGAATTTCTGCCGGCAACGCGAAGGGCACCGGCTGTGTGTTCGAGATCAGTCAAGGCCGCGTCTTCGTGCTGACCAACGCACATGTCATCGGCAGTGCAAACACAGTCGAGTGCGAGTTCTGGAGGCACGGCCATCGGTCGCAGCCGGTGCGTGGACGGGTGATCTTGCGAAACGCCCCGATCGACGCGGCGGTGGTCGCAGTGCCGTCCTCTGCATTCGGCGGCATACTGCCGACGGCCGTGCCGCTGGCCGAGCGGAACACCATGCTTCGGCCCGGTCAAACGGTAGTCTCGGTCGGCTGCCCACACGGCGCCTGGGCCACCGGCTGGAAGGGACACGTGCTCGGATACCAGGGGGCCGACGTGCACTTCGTGCCAAGCCCGGCCAACGGACGCAGCGGCTCGGCCATATTCGACGCCGACGGGGAGCGGATCGTCGCGCTGCTGCGGGCACGAACCGCAGATGACCAGCAAGGAATCGCCGTCTCGGTGCAGAGCATCTATCGTGCGTTCGACGGCCGTGCGTCGTCCATGCAGCACAGCAACCTCGGCCGCAACACGCAGTGCCCCGGCGGCATTTGTCCGGTGCTGCCCTATCGTCGATACAATGACGACCACAACCGGCGGCAGAACGGCCGGATCGATCGGATCGAGAATCGTGTCTGGCCGACGATGCCGTACCCGGCGCCCACGCCGGCGCCGCAGGTGGACCTCGCGCCGATCGGCGGCAAGCTCGACCGGTTGATCGACAGCCAGGACAACATTGCGAAGTTGTTGCACGAGATTCGCTCCGAGCGGTCGCCGGTCGTACCGGTCACACCGCCGGCCGACCAAGAGGCACTGAAGGCGGCCCAGCAAGCCAAGGCGGAGACGGCAGCGGTCAAAGAGGCGTCGCAAAAGGCCGTCGATGAGGTCAAGGCTGAGTCGAGCAAGCTCCGCGAGGCCCTCAATGCCTTGATCGGCGACCGCGAGACGCTAAAAGAGCGGTTCGACGCCAGGCTGGCGAAGGTAAAGGAAGAGCTGGGCGAAGACGCATCGCGGCGTGAGGTCGCCCGGGCGTATGTAAAGGACCTTGCCCGGGAGAAACTCGGCGACGGCACGGTGGGACTGACCGGTGGTAAGCTCGTCGGCGCGGCCCTGGGACTTTCCGGCCCGCTGGCGTTCGCACTGGGCGCCGGGCTGTGGCTGGTCTCGCGTCGGATCGGCACGAAGGTCGAGGCCGGCGACCCGCTGCTGATACAACGTGTGTTCGACCGGCTGGGCGACAAAATCGACGACCTGCGCGACCGTGTGCGCGACGTACCGGCCGAGCAGGCTACACCGCAACGAAGGGCTAAATAAATGAACGTGCACGCATTGGGAATCGTAATCGGCGTGGCCGGCTCGGCGATCTTGACACTCGGGCCGTGGATGTTCATGGTCCATGCCAAGCTGGCGGTAATCGTAACGAAAATCGCCGAATTGGACGCGAAGAT
>DAOWNK010000203.1 GCA_030642635.1 Pirellulales bacterium | reverse complement strand
GTCGAGGTGTACGAAGTAATGGATAGTGGATAGTGGATAGTGGATAGTGGGTAGTGGGTAGTGGATAGTGGATAGTGGGGAGTGGGTAGTGGGTAGGGGGGAGTCAGGTAAGCCGGGTCGTGGCCCGGCAAATTGGACTGGTCCAGATACGTGTGTGGTTGGTAAAATGAACAACATGGACGAGAGCATGGGATTTTGGAACGGTTTCTGCAAAACTTCGGCCGAACATTTTCCAAACCGACTGGAAGACAAACCGGTGGCGGCACACCTGCCCCGTCGATGGGTGCTGGTTGCGGTGTTATTACTTATATGCCTTCTTCCACGCCTTTGGGCGGCCTGGCATTGGGATATCGTCTGCACCGACGGGGTCACTTACCTTGTAGAAGCCGAAGCCTTGGAACGAAGAGACTTCGACTTCGCTTTTTCCGGGCGAGGGCTGAATATCTACCCGGTCATCCTGATGTGGCTGGGAAAGACCGGCTTGGATATCGTGCAGGTAGGCCAATGGTGGAGCGTCGCCATGGCCACCTTGGCGATTCTGCCGCTGTTCGGCTGGGTGCGGCGTCAGTTTGACGACCGGGTTGCGGCGGCGGCGTGCCTTTTGTATGCTTTTCAGCCGATTCTGGTGAAATATTCACCGCTGATAATGCGCGACCCCACGTTTTGGTTTCTGTTTAACCTTTCGATTTACCTGATGTGGCGAGCGATTATGGAGGTGCGGTTGAGCCTTTTCCTGGCGACCGGGATTGCCCTGACGCTGGCCATACATACCCGGCAGGAAGGCTGGCTGTTGCTGGTTCCGCTGGTTCTTTGGTCTGTTTTTCGTTTGCCGTCGATTGCCGGTTCTCGGTTGCGGCTTACAATCGGTGTGGTCGCTTGTATGGCTGTGATCCCGCTTTCGGTTGCTCTGGTCAATGTCACTTGGCTTCGTGAGTGTCCACAGTGGAAGACGTTTCGCGGCGGCGATATCCAACGGACCACCGCCTGGCTAAAATCCTTCCATCGACCGGCGAAGGAACCTGCCGTCGTCAAGGCGGCGGAAGAACAAAAGTCGGCCGGCCGTGTTGCCCAGCAAATGGCGGTGCGCATTGCCAAGAGTTATTCATACGTTTACGGGCTGTTGATGTTGGCGGGATTGTGGGGACGTCGGCGAATATATTTTCGACGCGACCATCAAACGCTGCTGGTGATGAGCCTGCTGGTGTTTGCGGCGGTTTGGATTCGTTGTTCCAAGTACGATATCTGTCTGCGATATTTCTCGCCGGTGGTTATCGTTTCGCTCCCGTGGATTGCATTTGGGGTATTTTGGGTTTGCGATCTGATGGTCGGATGGACCGGGTGGTTTTTCAGTTGGAGTCCCTCCCGGCGATGCACACTTGTCACCGTGTTGTTTTCGGCCGTTGTGGTTGCCAGTTTGTTAGAGACATCCCCCGGTCCCACATTAGGGTCGAGGCAGAAGGCATCACTTGGCAAGTGGATTCTGCATAACTTCGGCTCGAACCAAAATATCCTTTGTGTTAACAACGACGCGAGACTGGCGTACTATTATGCCAAGGGAACGAGCTACACATGCCTTGTCTTTTCACAACACGGTAGCCAACCATTGTTTAGGACGATCAAAGCCCGGAGTCCGAAGGTCGTCTTGATTTGGTCGAATCATAGGGATAAGAACAACCCGAATACGGCGCTGGAAATATTGGATTACAAGTCAGAGCTTGGATATTCACAGGTTCCAGAAGACCGCCTGCCGCCGGATTGCAAAGATGTCGTAGTTTTAATTGCAGACAAGTAGCATCTATCACTGCTGGCAACTTGCGGGAGTTCTGTAGATTAAAACAGGTATTGCATTAAACCAACAAATTTCTTACAAGCCGTAGTCTGTTTGGTGAAAATGGAGACATTAGAATGGCCGGAGAAATTGTCCAGTCGCTATGGATTGGAAACCGACTGTCGGTAATGGAGCAACTTTGTATCCGCTCGTTTTTGCATCACGGTTACCAGTTTCACCTATACACCTACGGCGAACTGGAAAACATTCCAAATGGGACGATCGTCCACAGCGGGACCGAGATTCTTCCGGCGGAAGATATCTTCGTGTATCGCAAGGGATGTGGGAAAGGAAGTCCTGCAGTGTTTTCAGATTACTTCCGGTACAAGCTGCTCTTGGAACGAGGCGGGTGGTGGTCTGATCTGGACGCCGTTTGTATGAAACCGCTCGATTTTCCTGAAGATCACGTATCATGTTATGAGCGAGAAAAGGATGGAAGTTTACACGTCGCGGTAGGGTTGATGAAACTTCCCGCCGGCAGTCCGATTATCCAATACTGCTGGAACGCTTGTCAAAAGATCGACAAATCCAATATCGGTTGGGGGCAGATCGGGCCGAGCCTGTTCGCACGTGCAATACGAGAGGTCAAAGTGCCGATCCGATTGCTCTCGCCCGAGGCGTTCTACCCGATCGATCATTGGCAATTCAAAAAACTCGTTCGAGAAACCGAAATGCCCAAGGATTGTTACAGCATACATCTTTGGAGTTCCAAATGGCGGCGTAAGGGGCTGGATATCAACGCGATCTACGATCCACAGTGCATTTACGAACAGCTTAAGCAAAAATACGGCGTGGATTCAATAAAACGGATTCTTATAATTCAGCTTCGGGAATTGGGTGACTCGCTGCTTGCAACACCCGTGGCAAGACAACTCAAGCGGTTGTATCCGGCCGCTCTAATCGATGTTGTCTGTGAACGCAGAAGCGAGCCGATTTTCCGTCAGAATCCGAACATCGCCGAATGTTTTCATCTCCAGCGGCAGGCCGGCGCCTCGGCTTTTCTGAGTCTTGCCTTTCGGCTGCGCAAGCGGAAATACGATTTGGTGATCGACACCCAATCGCTGCCCAAAACGGCATTACTGGCCCGTTTGACGGGCGCCCGCCGTCGGATGGGATTTCGCAAGCGCTGGCTCCGAAATCGACTCTGCTATACCCGTCCATACGGCAATGGAAAAACACCGGCCGAATACTCGGCCGTAACAAATCTGAAACTGCTTCAAGACGACCGAGTCGATCTCTCTGATATATCCCTTGAGTTCCACATCAGCGAAAGAGATCGAGAAGAAGCGGAGCATTTTCGGAGAAAGTGGTTCCGTCAACCTGTTGCCGCTATGTTCGCCACCGGCCGCTCTACGCGAACGCTCTGGCCGAGCGGGAATTTCGTAGAGATCGGGGAACGCATTGCAAAACGGGTGTTCCAGCCATTTCTCGTCTATGGACCCGGCGAAGAGGAATACAATCTGAAAATTGCGTCACGGATGAAGTGTGACGTAGTCGCCGGGTATCCAATGGTGAGCTTTTCGGTGCTTAAAGGAATCATGGAAGGCTGCGCAATTTTCGTTGGAAACGACGGCGGTCCAAAACACGTCGCCAGAGCATGCGGGATTCCGACGGTTACGATATTTCACGGAAACCCTCCGATAGTTTGGACGGACCCGACTGAGCGTGACCAACGGTTCTTTGCAGCGAGTGTAGCCGACAAGTACCGGTTGCCGTTGATGCATGGTGGTCGCGACCGAGTTTACTTCGAGAAGCTGCAAGACATCTCAGTAGATATGGTTTGGGACGAGATTCAATTGCTAATCCAACCAAATTCATAAGGAGAACCCGGATGCGTCGAACTTTGACCGTTTTGATCCCGTGTAAAAACGAGCGGAAAAACATCCGCCTGTGCATCGAGTCGGTTCGAGATATCGCCGATGAGATTCTTGTGGCCGATTCCGGCTCGACCGACGGTACGCTGGATATCATTCACCAAATCGGCGGCTGCCGCATCATCCAGCGCGAATACGTCAACCACGGCAACTTCGTTAATTGGGCGGTCCCACAAGCCACGCACGCCTGGGTAATGATCGTCGATGCCGACGAACGTGTGTCGGAAAAACTGACCGCCGAAGTCCGGCAGGTCCTAAACGATCCGCCGGAGCACATCGACGCATACTGGATCTCGTTCAAGTGCTTTTTTATGGGCCATCCGCTTAGGTTCTCGCGCTGGAACACCGATGCGTTGCGACTGATCCGCCGCGATCGGTGCCGAAACGGCGAGTGTCGCGTTCATCCGGAATTCGTCGTTCCACCGCACAAAACACGTAAACTGAAGGGCAAGCTCCTGCATCACAGTTACTGGACCTACGACGAATACTTTCACAAGTACCAATCGTACACCTTAATGGTCGCCAAGGACAAATGGGAAAAGGGGAAACGCTCCGGATGGTTCGCCCTGTTGTGTCGCCCAATGCTGCGATTCATGCAACTCTACATCCTTCGACTCGGATTTCTCGACGGCCTGCCGGGCCTGCAAGTCTGTATGCTCACGGCATTCTACAACACGTTTGTCAAGCAGGGACGGCTTTGGGAAATGGAGCACGCATTGCCACAGCCCGATCCGGATGCCTGTGAAGACCAGCCGCTTGCGGCTTAGCAGTGTCTATACCGGCAACAATACTGCAAATTTTGGCGACATCTTAACATGATCGAGGCTTCCATCGACATCGACCGTGTCCTGCGGCAGACGTTTGTCGCTCGGGCGGAGCATCATCATACGCTAAGCTCGACCAACGATCGGGCCGCCGAGCTGGCGATCGAAGAACCGGGCGAGTTGCCGTTGCTTATTGTTGCCGACCGACAGACCGCCGGACGCGGCCGAGGGACAAATAAGTGGTGGACCGGCCGGGGCAGCCTGGCCATGAGCCTGGTGCTCGACGCCGCAGCGATACGGGTCGAGCAAGACCGCACGCCGCTTATCTCGTTGGCTGCAGCAGTGGCGATTGTCGATACGGCGGCGCCGCTGCTGCCCGCGCACACCGTGGGCGTCAATTGGCCGAACGACGTGATGGCCGACGGCGGAAAGCTGGCCGGGATACTCATCGAAGTGCTCCAAAACCGTCTGGCGGTGGTGGGCATCGGCATCAATACGAACAACTCGCCGGCCGATGCGCCGTGCGAGTTGCAAGGCGCGGTCGCAACGCTACAAGACCTATCCGGAGAGCGACACGACCGGACGGCTGTCTTGATAGACCTGCTCGGACACCTGGAGGACTGCTTCGAAAAGTTGGCCTCAGACTACCGGCACGTCGCTGCCCGAGCCGACGAACTATGCCTGCAACACGGCCGCACGTTGACGTTACGGCAGGGCAGTCGGACGATTACCGGCCGCTGCGAAGGCATCGCCCCGGACGGAGCGTTGCTTTTAGAAACGTCAACCGGCCGGCAACGCTGCTACTGCGGTGTATTGCTGTAAGCTATCAGCTATCAGCGGTCGGTTGTCAGCCTGAAACCCCGCAAAAACACTATTCTCAAAAGCTGATAGCTGATAGCTGATAGCTTTTTCACTACATTGAACGAGGCGATTATCGATGGTAAAATAGATTTGTAAACATCGTCAGCCAAGGGTAGTGACGTGTCGATCGAAATCCAGTGCCAAAAGTGCAATCGGAAGTTTCGTATACCGGATAAATACGCTGGTAAGCGTGTGAAGTGTCCGGGCTGTAAGGAGCCGATATCCGTCCAGGCTGCGGAGGGTGCGGCCGCCGAGCCGTCGGCCGACAAAACACCGTCGCAGTCCAAGCGAACACAGTGGTATTTACAAACTGAAGACGGCCAACAATACGGCCCTGTCGGCAAAGATGAATTGGACGAATGGGTTGCCGATGGACGCGCCGACGATTCCTGCCAGCTTCTTATGAACGGCTGGGAGCAATGGAAATGGGCCGAGGAGGTCTATCCCGAGTTGGGCAAGTCGGCCACCGATGAGAATGACTCTGCCGGTGTTGGAAAATTGGAATTGCAACAAGAAGTTGATTCGTCCGAGTCCGACAAAAAACCGTTTGCCGCGACGACCTTCACGCCGGAAATGCACCGGCCATTGGCCCAAACCCGGCCTTGGGTCCTGTTGTTCGCGATTATCGGGTTCGTGCTGGCGGGGTTCGGGGTGATCGGCGGGTTGGTTTACGGGATCGTCTCGGTTATCGCCGTCGCCACCACGGGATTTTTTGGGGTAATCTGCATTCTGGGCG
>DAOWNK010000145.1 GCA_030642635.1 Pirellulales bacterium | reverse complement strand
CCGCCGCGATAGCGGCTTATGGTGCTGACGGTCGATGCTCGCTGACGGGCGGTCTGGCGTCGGCTCGGCTTGAGGCACAGCCCGGGGTAAGTCTCTTCCAGTTCCGTTACCTCGGGAGCTGAGATTACGTCTCCAACGGCCAACTTGTTTTCGCGCGGCACACGGCTGCGATTGTGTTCGGCCAGCGCTTTGAAGTACGCACCGGAGCCATACAGTTTTTGTGAGATGGTCCAATAGCTGTCGTTCGGCTGTACTTCGTAGCTGCCGTCCTCGCGGCGGAGGTTTTTGCTGCCGTATTGTGCAGCGTAACTCGACGAAGCCGGTGTGGTCGGCTTTGGCATGTACGAGGGCAACGACGAATCGGCCGCATCGCGCTGCGGTGATTTTGCATCGTCTTTGTCCGATACGACGCTCCATCGGCTTGCCGGCCCATTATTTAAGTTTGCCGCCACCACCGTCGGCTTGGCAACTTCGATAACTTTAGGCACGGCATCCTTTCTCTTTGTCGACGGCGTGTTGTTCTTTTTGGACTCACCGGTCGAAGCCGTCGTGTCGTCTGAGGGGCCGATCAGCCGCTTAGTCAGGACCACGCCGAAGACGATCAACAGCGCCATGATAAACGCCAATCCGATTTTTACTTCCTTGCCCATGGTTAAGCCTCCTTGCTTGGCGTGGGTATTTTGTGAGAATTTTCGTTTGGAGCTTACGCCGCCGTACCGGCGGCGGCTAAACATTTTTATTTGTACGAATGGATGAGCGTTTTATATCCGTGCCGCCACACGCAGCTTGGCGCTGCGTGAACGTGGGTTTTCGTCAACTTCCTCCTTGCCGGGACGAATCGGCTTGGGTGTCAACACCTCCATGCGCTCGTCGTCGCGAAACGCCTCCTTTACACGACGGTCCTCCAACGAATGGAAACTGATTACCGCCGTCCTCGCACCACGATGCAGGCAGTCGGGAATCCGTCGCAAGGCGATCTCCAGCGATTTCAACTCGTCGTTTACCGCAATCCGCAATGCCTGAAACGTCCGTGTGGCCGGATCGATCCGGCGCCGGCCCTTGGTTCGCGGCACACAGCGGCGGACCAATTCGGCCAACTCCACGGCAGTTTCGATCGGCCGTTCGCTGCGTTGCTTGACAATCGCCCGGGCAATGCGGCGGCTGTATCGTTCCTCTCCATATCGATAAATCAAATCGGCAAGCTGTTCGGCACTTAATCGGTTCATCAGCCGGCCGGCCGGTTGGCCGACGGTCGGGTCGAACCGCAAATCGAGCCGTCCTGTGCTCGAAAAACTGAAACCGCGTTCCCGATCGGCCAACTGGTCGCTCGAAACGCCCAAATCCAACACCACGCCGTCGACTTCTTTGATCTCTAACTGTTCGAGTACTTCCGGCAGGTCGCAAAAATTTGCATGGACCAACTTTACCGCCAGCCCGGCCAGGTTCCGCTCAGCGGCGGCCAATGCCGCCGGATCGCAATCCATCGCGATCACCATCCCCGACGGCCCGACACGCTCGGCCAGCGCCCGTGTATGGCCGCCTCCGCCCGTCGTACCGTCGACCAACACCGCGCCGCGGTGCGGGTCGAGCCAGCGGACGATCTCCTCCAGCATGACTGGCACGTGTGCCGGTGTGGTGTCGGTCATGTCGGTTAAGTTAATTTGTCACGGCTTATAAAAGCACTCGACCTCGGGAACGTCTTGTACCCTTGCGAGGTCGAGTGTCTGCGTTCAACTCGTCGTCGCACTCGGCAACGGGCTGCGCAAGTCCGCAGTCGGAGGGCCTCCTTGCCCTCGACCCGTAAGAACGAGCCTTGCCATCGCATCAGCAAGGCAACCGCGCCGACTGGTGGCCGTTAGCCGGCGATTCGTCCTCACGCAAGGCGAACTATTGGACGGTTAAGTATTGGCAGTTCTAAATTTCCCCATTTAGCCCGCCGTGAATACACGGCGGGCAAACGCGATGAGCGTTTTCCAGTATCCCCGGGTGTATTCACCCGGGGCTAAATTGCACCTCCAAATGCGGTCTCGGCAATTTCGTCGTAATGTGACTGTTTTTCGGCCAGGTATGCCTCCCAGCGGTCCAACGACCAAAGTTCCAGGTGGTTTTGTACACCCAGCAGCACCACTTTCTTTTTCAGTGTGGCCAACTCGGCCAAGGCGGGTGGGATTCGGACACGACCTTGCCCGTCCAACTCCACACGTTCGGCAAGTGTGTAAAATAGCCGCACAAATGCACGAACGTCGGGCCGGGTGGGCGAAAACTCGGCCACACGCTCGGCCAGCCGCGAAAATTCCTCCTCTGTGTACAGTGCCAACGAGCGGTCGGTTCCCGGGGCTATGTAAATGCTTCCTCCCTCTGAGCATGCCATAGCTGCCCGCAGGCGTTTGGGGATTGCCACTCGAAGTTTCTCGTCGATCGAGCGGTTGAATGTACCCGTCAGGAGCATCATTTTCACCACGTTTCACCACAAAGCCCCACCAGCCTCCAAGAATAGCCGGTTTGTCAAACAGGTACAACCCGATTTTTTGGTGTGAAATTGTGGCTCTGGCGAGGTGGATTTACGTAGCTACTGATTACCAAACGACTTCCATCAATCGGCGGTTTGAATGGTGACTAAAAAAATTTGGAGAAAAAAAGTGGCACCGACGTCTCGCCGGTACCACACAACAATCCACAAGTTCCATCACACCGGCGAGACGCCGGTGCCACTTGTTTTTGTGGTTAAGCCATCACGATCGACTCCCAGAGGTCCTGATACGTGGCGACCATCCGTGTTATGTCAAAATTTTCTTCGGCTCGGCGTCGGTTTTCCATACCTAATTGGGTAGCAGTTCGACTGTCCTCAATCAGCGCAACTATTTTGTCTGTAAGGGCTTGGGAATCGCCGTGGCCGACCGTTTGTCTTTCTGCCGCCGGGCCGAGCAACTCGCAAACGCCCTCGACCGCCGTGGCGACCACCGGCAATCCGGTGGCCATCGCCTCCAGCACTACATTGGGCATCCCTTCCCAGGCGGACGGGAGGACCAGCAACTCGGACGCAGCAAGAATCTCCGGCACGTCCGGCCGCCGGCCGGCGAAGTGGACCCGATCTGCAATGCCCAGCCGACGGCACATCCGCCGAAGTTTCGGCCCTTCGGCGCCCTTTCCTACAAGGAGTAAGTCGCAGCCGGACAGCCGCTCAAGCCATACCGGGGCCGTCTCGATCAGCCACGGCAGACCCTTCTGACGGTCCAACCGCCCGACGAATGTCACAACGCGACGGTCGGCGCCGATCCCAAACTGACTTAAATCGGCAGGATGCTCCGCCGGGAACCTTGCAATGTCCACGCCGTTTGGGATCACGACGAGCTTCTCGGCGGACAATTTCGCCCTGGTTTCGCTGAATCGGGCGACAGAGCGGCTCACGCAGACGTGCCGGTCGACCAACCGGTCGGTAAATCGATCAATCACAAGATGCCATCGACGAGGCTCCGCCACACGAATTCCAGAGACGACCTTTGGTGCACCTGCCCGACGTGTGGCGATCCGACTGACAATGTTGGCATGAAACAGGAACGATTGGATAAGCTGCGGGTTTTGGGAAGCCAGCAGTTGTTGTAAGCGACGCACAACTCTGAAAACATGTCGGTTTCCTCTGGCACCAAGAAAATGGACCTCAACCACTGCCGACTCCAGCATATGGACCAACGAATCGTCGCCGGCCGCTGGGCGTCCTGCCAGGCAGTAGACGACCGGGCGGAACTCTCTGCGGTCGAGCCGGCAGGCCAACTCAACCATGCACCGCTCGGCCCCGCCGAGGTCCAGATCGGTAATGCAAAGCGCGATGTCGAGTGGTTTCATTAAAAGTGGGATGTGTAGCGGCCGGGCTTGCCCGGTGCGTATGCAATGTTCGACGTATCAAACGTGGCGTGCAAGCACGCCGGCTAAACGGCTCCCCCCTGCACTTGTCGGCAATATGGGCTTATACTTATTTGCTGTCAGGTAGTAAAGCTCAACCAATCCAAACAAAAACTGCAAGCGACGATGGTCGAACCGACCCAATACGATTACGAATTGCCGCGGGAGTTGATTGCCCAGTCGCCGGCGCCGCGCCGTGTCGATGCCAGGCTAATGGTGGTAGATCGTGAACGTAACTCCTTGGAGCACAAGCACATACGCGATCTGCCGGAGCTCCTCAAGCCGAACGACTGCCTGGTGCTCAACGATACCCGAGTAGTACCTGCCCGGCTGGTCGGCCGGCGGACGCAGACCGGTGGACACTGGGAAGGGCTGTTTCTGGAGGCCGAAGGAAATGGTTTTTGGCGAATTTTGTGCAAAACACGCGGAAAGCTGACCCCCGGCGAGACGATCACGCTTACCGACACCGAAGGCCGTGAAGATACGTTGTTACACCTGCAAACCAAACAGCCGGATGGCGCGTGGGTGGTGCAGCCGGAGCCGATGGCCGAGGTGTTCGAGTTGTTGGATCGGGTAGGCCGCGTGCCGTTGCCGCCGTACATACGCGGCGGCAACATGATCGAGTCGGACCGGGATCGCTACCAGACGGTGTTTGCTGAGAGTCCCGGGGCAATCGCCGCACCCACGGCCGGGCTGCATTTTACCGAGCCGTTGTTGCACCGGCTTGAAAACCAGGGTGTAACCGTCTGCCGGCTGACGCTGCACGTCGGCCACGGCACCTTTCAGCCGATAACGGCTGATTCGCTCTCGGAGCACAAGATGCACGCCGAATGGGGTTCGATCGGCCGGGAGTGCGTCGAGCAGATCGCCGAATGCCGCCGTGGTGGTGGTCGGGTAATTGCAGTGGGCAGCACAGCGGTTCGGTTATTGGAGACGGCCGCCGGCGGCGGCGGCACGTTGGAGCCGTTTACCGGCCGGACCGATCTGTTCATTCGCCCGCCGTACGAATTTCGGGCGATCGACGCGATGTTGACGAATTTTCATCTGCCACGCACCACGCTGTTGGTGCTGGTTCATACATTCGGTGGTGATGAGTTGATACACCGTGCGTATGAAGAGGCGATGCGCGAGGAATATCGGTTTTACAGCTACGGAGACGCGATGTTGATCTTATGACCAATTCATCACAAAACGCCGATACAACCCAGCCGGCCGACCAGTACGTGGTCGTCGCCCGCCGGTATCGTCCGCAGGTGTTCGACGAGTTGATCGGCCAGCAGCACGTTGCCCAGGCGCTTTCCAACGCGATTGCTACGAATCGTGTGGGCCATGCCTACTTGTTTACCGGCGCCAGGGGTGTTGGGGAGACATCTGCCGCGCGAATTTTCGCCAAGGCGCTCAACTGCGAGCACGGTCCGGCCGCCGTGCCTTGCAACCGGTGCGACATCTGCCAGAGCATCAGTTCCGGCGAAGATATCGACGTGTTGGAGAGCGACGGCGCCAGCAATCGCGGCATCGACGAGATTCGCCAGTTGCGTCAGAACGTCGGCGTGCGTCCCAGCCGTTCGCGGTTCAAGATTTACATTATCGACGAAGTTCACATGCTCACGCGCGAGGCGTTCAACGCATTGTTGAAGACTCTCGAGGAGCCGCCGGAGCACGTGAAGTTTATCTTTTGCACGACCGAGCCGACGAAGATTCCCATCACGATCCTCTCGCGGTGCCAGCGGTTCGATTTCGCCGGCATCCTGACCGGCTCGATTGCCAAGCGGCTGCGGCAGATCGTTGAAAGCGAAGGTGTCGAGGCGGACGACGACGCCCTGGAGTTTCTGGCGCGCCGGGCGGCCGGCTCGATGCGAGACAGCCAGTCGTTGTTGGAACAGCTTTTGGCGTTCGCCACCGGACGCATTACCTTGAACGACGTGCACGGCATGTTGGGTACCGCGGGTGAGGAGCGCATGGAGGCGCTGGTCGGCCGCCTGGCCGCTCGGGAAGCCGTCGCCGCGCTTGCCGAGTTCAATGCAGCGGTTTCCGAAGGTGTCGATGCAGCCCAGCTTATCGAGCAACTACTGGGCTACTTTCGCGATTGCATGGTCGCTGCGGCCGGTTGCCCGGCCGAATCGTTCACGTACGCCTCGCCTTCGGGCGCGCAGGAAGTTGAGGAGACCGGCAAGCGGCTGGGGATTCAAACCATTTTGGCCGTCATGCAGATACTCGATCAGACGCTTTCACGAATGCGTTTCAGTACGCAGGGGCGCATTCTGGCCGAGTTGGCGCTGATGCGGATATGCCACCTGGAAGACCTCGACGAGTTGCCTGAGTTAATCGCCGTGCTGCAATCGGGCAGTGGCGGCCGGCTGGAGTCGTCGCACGGCCCGGCGACCGGCGCTCGGGCTGTAAAAAAAAAGCCTGAATTGTCGGGCACCCCATCTTTAGCCGCCTCTCCGACTATGGAATCGGGTGGTGCCGTCGAGATTACATCCGGGAACGCTGCGGAGATTTGGGACCGGGCGTTGTCGAAAATGTCTGGAATGGTGGTTGAGCAGGCAAAGGATTTCGATCACGTGTCGATTTTCGAGCCGGATCGTCTGGTCGTTTACTTCAAACAGCGGTATACTTTAGCAAAGTCGTCGTGCGAACGGCCCGAGCAGGCAGCCAGGTTCGAGCGAGCGTTGGCCGAGGTGGCCGGCCGGCCGATTCGTGTCGAGTTTAAGGTTCGCCAGGATTCTTCCGACGATCCCGAACCGGACCGCCCGCCGGCCAAGGTCGTCTCGTCGTATCAGCGGATGACGGAGATAGCAAACCACCCGATGGTGCATCGTGCAGGCGAATTATTCGGCGCACAGCCGATTCGCGTCGACGATCCACCGAAACAAAAATAGAAAAGTAGAGAAATATGTTTGAAAAGCTTTCCAACCTGGGTACGTTAATCAAGCAGGCCCAGCAGATCGGCGGGCAGATGCAGCAACTTAGCGAGAAACTCAAGGATCGTCGCGTTACCGGCGCCGCCGGCGGTGGGATGGTCGAGGTCGAGGTAAACGGGCTGATGGAAGTTCTGCGGTGTCACATCGACGAGCAGTTAGTTTCTCAAGGCGACCGCGAGTTGATCGAAGACCTGGTCACCGCCGCCGTGAACCAGGCGATCGTCAAGGGAAAACAACTCCATGCCGACGCCGTAAGGGAGCTGACCGGCGGGATGGAGATACCCGGCGTGCAAGAGATGTTGGCGAAGTTTACAGGTCAAATCGAGGAATCGGAAGAAGTGTAATGTCGGAACTAACCCAATCGGTGACTGCACTTATCGACGAGTTCGCCAAGCTGCCCGGGATCGGCAAGAAATCGGCCGAGCGGTTGGCGTATTACGTGTTGCGCATGCACCGCAACGAAGCGTTATTGCTGGCCGACGCCATTCGCACCGTCAAGGAGAACGTGCGTTACTGTCGAACCTGTTACAACCTTGCCGAGGAGGAACAGTGTGCGATTTGCCTCGATCCGCGCCGCCGGCAGGATATACTCTGCGTAGTCGAGCAACCCAGGGACTTAATGTCGCTGGAGCAATCCGGCTCATACACCGGGTTGTATCACGTGCTGCTCGGCAGGATTGCACCGCTGGATGGGATCGACGCCGATCAGCTTACCATCGGAGCACTTATCGAGCGAGTTCGCGGCGGGGCGTTCAAGGAAATAATCATGGCGACCAATCCGACTGTAGAGGGAGACGGCACGGCGCTGCACATTTCCAATCTGCTGGGCGAGTTTCCCGTTCGCATTACCCGGCTCGCCCGCGGAATAACGACCGGAAGTGTTTTGGAATTCGCCAACAAGGAAATCCTGGCCGATGCTATAACCGGCAGGCAGGAATTTTAATGGTGTATAATAAAATAAGCTAAGCCCACGGATTGCAACCCATTAGTATCTACACAAGTTTGCTAGCACTGGCGGCTTTGCTGCTGTAGACTTTCGGGTGCTAGCAGCGTAACGTTGTAAGTATGTATCATCAATTTCTTTGGAGCCGCGTTTACAGCGGCGGTATAGGCAGTTAGTGGT
>DAOWNK010000227.1 GCA_030642635.1 Pirellulales bacterium | reverse complement strand
CTTAGCTGTAAGATGTGAGACTTCACGTCAGGACATAGCGGACACGGCTGTAACAACTCAGAATATACTACGGAATGAGTATGGTACGAATGCGAGTGTACTCTCGCTATTAGAGCGTGCAAAAAATATAACTGAGTGTGACTACGGTTACTATCAGGCATTGTGGAGGGAAATACAAAACAGCGAAGCGGATAAAGCTACACTCCTTTTCACAGTTGTAATACTCAAAATGGATGCGCGATAGCCCAGAACTGGCGGACTCCAATTAAACAAATTAAACAAAATTAAACAAGGACAGTCACCAATTTTCAATTGACCGATGACAAATAAGACAAACATGGCAGGAATGTCGACGTAGTGCTATCCGATCTGTACGAACAAATCAAACGAAGCGTGGAGACAATGGAGCCATGACCGAAAAGAAAATGAAAAACACGTTGTTGTCCGCCAAGGTGGACGCCGCCTTTCGGCAGGCGGCATCCAAAGTGGTTCAACGAGCCAAGCAAACCGGTACGCCCGTCGTCGTGTGGGAGAAGGGGCACGTCAAGGAAGTCCCCGCCGACCAACTCGAACTGACAGCCGGTGAAACGAAACAGAACGATTCCGAATGAGAAAAGGGGCCATTACGGTGCATGATGAATCTGCAACAGTGTGCTCTGTGAGTCGCTGCCCGGCAGTGGATAACTTTTTAGCTTCCTGAGCGTAAGGTCTTTTAGCAGCCCATGGTGCCTGGCCTCGCCGCGCTGTTCGACCCAGGATGGACCCTTCAGAATAAGTAGCCGGCCGAAGGAGTTACGGTGCGGACGGAACCACTCCAGTAGCTTTTTCAATTTGGCGACCGCGCGGATGACCAGCGTGTCGTAGCGGCACTCGGTCAACAGGTCTTCCGCCCGGGCGTGGACGACCGGCACGTCGAGCCGGAGCCGTTCGACTATATCGGCGACTGCCCGTGCCCTCTTGCCGACCGATTCGCACAGCGTAACATCCAGATCGTCTCGCACGATCGCCAGCACCACGCCGGGCACTCCGCCGCCGGTGCCCACGTCCAGCACCTTTTCGCCGGACCGAAGAAACTCGGCGAACACCAGGCTGTCGCGCAGGTCGCGTGTGACGAATTTTTCGTAGTCGGTGTGCCGTGTCAGGTTGAGCCGTTCGTTCCACTGCCAAAGCAGCTCGCAGTATTGCTGCAACCGTGCGATTTGCGGCCCCGGTAATTCGATGCCGTGCCGCGCCACGGCATCAGTCAGGTTATCGGCCGTTTGGTTCATCTAAACGAGTTTCCCCTTCACTGCCGCGATGAACTCCGGCGTGGTTCCGCAGCAGCCGCCGATGAACGCGGCGCCGGCCTCGACCAACTCCGGCACGAACCGGGCGAACTCGGCGGGCGTCTGCCGGTAGACGGTCTGCCCATCGACCACCTCCGGCAACCCGGCGTTTGCCTTGATCCAGACGGGCAACTTTACGGCCTCCTTCAACCGGCGGCAGATATCCACAAACCCCTCGATTCCGCGGCCGCAGTTCGAGCCGATCACGTCCGCACCGGCCTCGGCCAATTGCTCGGCGGCCTGCTCGGGCGTGGCGCCCATCATGGTGCGGTCTTTGTTCGGCCCGGAGTCGTAGACCATGCAGGCGACCACCGGCAGCCCGGTTTCCTTGGCGGCGGCAACCGCCAGGCGAGCCTCGGCCGGATCGGCCATTGTCTCGACGACAAGCCCGTCGGCGCCGCCTTCGGCCAGTGCTCTGGCTTGATCGGCGAACGCGGCTTTAAGATCGTCTGCGCTCACATCGCCCATCATCAGCATCACGCCGGTCGGGCCGATCGAGGCGAACACCAACGCCTGCTTGCCGGCGGCACGTTTGGATATCTCCACGCCGGTGCGGTTGATCTCGGAGACCTTATCGGCCAGGTTGTGCCGTGTAAGTACAAACCGGTTGGCGCCGAACGTATTGGTCAGGATGATTTGACTCCCGGCCTCGACGTAGGCTTCAGCGACCGCCCCGACCTTTTCCGGCTCGCTGAGGTTCCAGGCGTCGGGACAGGCCCCGACGGGCAATCCATGCTGTTGGAGTTGTGTGCCCCAGGCCCCATCGGTTACAACCGGCCCGGCGGCAGTAAGTTTTTCGATGGTTTCGTGCATGATGTGTTTACCTCCGTGTGTAACACTTCAGCCTCTGAAGTGGATGTGGACATTTTCGCCCATTTAGCCCCCGGTGAATACACCGGGGGCTTGTGGTTGCGGGTGCATGCGACCATTTATCGTTGGCCCCCCGGTGTATTCACCGGGGGCTAAATGCGCCGCTACTATGTTACAAAACAGGCTCAAATCTCCGACCACACGCCCGGGACCGGCACCGGGTAGTGACCGTTCGCATCGGGGAGGACCGGCGGGGCGGTATCGTAATCCATGGTGTCGATATTCTGGCAGAATTGGAAATTCGACGCCATAGTTTCGTCCCAGGTGATGATTTTCCCGGAATGGACGGCCGCCCGACCCATCAGGTCCGCCAGGTTCGAGTACGCCGCGCGTTTGGCCTCGTTTTGCGGCTTGTCATTGCGGATGCTGTCCAGCAGCACGTTCCACTCGGCATCCCAGGGATTGAACTTTTCTTTTGGCGCTTTCCAGACGATGTTGTCCTTCTCGATTCGCTGGTCCTTGTAAATACGCGTCGTTCCCGCATGTACATCTCCGGAGAACTGAGCCGCACACTTGGTTCCGTGGATGTAGGTAGCGAATTCGCGGTAACAGTGTCCCCCCAACCAGCGCACGCCGTCGGTCGCCTTTGTTCCGTCGGGAAAGGTCCACTCGATTGAGAAGGAGTCCAGTCCCTGGCCGCAATCGGTGCTGTTTGCAGCGCGGCCGCCGATGCCGTGCGCCGTGACCGGCCAGTCGTCCTTGATCCAGCATATCTCGTCGATTTGGTGGATGTTCATCTCTGCGAACAGTCCGCCTGAGACCCAGAAGAACCGGACGAAGTTTCGGATTTGCCAGAGCAATTCGTCGTATTCCGACGGTTTCTTGCCCATAGTCCCGACATGGTGTATCCGGTAAGCCCGGATGAGTTGGATATCGCCCAGCGCGCCGTCTCGGATTCGCTTAATCAATTCCTGGCGATTCACGCTGTGTCGGCACTGCAACCCGGCGGCGATTTTCAGGTTCTTCTTCTCCGCCTCTTCTCCGGCTTTGATAAGTCGCCGCAAGCCCGGCGGGTCGGGTGCAAACGATTTCTCCATGAAGGCGTTCACGCCCTTTTTCACGGCGTACTCCAGTTGGGTTGGGCGGAAGCCTGAAAAATTGGTTATCATTGCGACGTCGTTCGGCCCCAGGCAATCGATGGCTTTCTTGTATGCGTCGAAGCCGACGAACTGCCGGTCCTTCGGAACGTCGACCCGATCGCCGAATTTATTGCTGAGGTTTTTGTGCGATGCGGTTAGCCGACGTTCGACGATGTCCGCCATGGCGACCAGTTTGACCGGGCCGTGGGCGGAATTCATCGCGTTGCCGACCGCACCGCTTCCACGGCCGCCGCAGCCGATCAGCGCCAGCTTGATTGTGTTGTCCTCGGCGGCGTGCACCCGCGGAATCGCAATTCCAGCCAAAGCGGAACCCGCTGCAATCCGACCGGTATTCTTCAAAAACTCGCGACGATTCGTATTAGCCATAATTGATCTCCTATTTAGCCCGCTGTGAATACACGGCGGGCAAATGTGGCAAGCGTTTTCCGCTAGCTCCAGGTGTACTCACCGCCCCGGGTGTATTCACCCGGGGCTAAATAATGGAAATTGACAACAAATTGTAGTTTAAGGCTAATACAATATGATTTCAATTATATTTTGCGTCAATTCAATTATGAAATTGCGTCTAATTCAGCGGTATTGGGGCGTGATCCGACGGTTTCAGGCCCTTCTTATATCCGCCGTAACCGATTTTGGCCGGATCGTATCGGCCGACGATATCGACCTTGTTTCTGGCCGGGATATTGTCTTCCATGCCCAGCGCCCAGTAGCAAGCATTGATAAGAAGCCGGCGGAATCCCGCGCTGTGCAAGTCGCCGGAGTGTCCCATTGTGGTGGTGAAGACGCGGGCTGCTTTCCCCGAGGCGCCCGTATACGTCTTAATCCAGGCCACCGGCACGAGTTTCTTCTCGGGGTTGGGTTTGTCGTTCGGACTCATACCCGAAAGCACCTGGCCCATAATCAGCGGTTTGCAGTCGCCGTGCAGCGTGGTAATGCCGTAGACGTCCGACGGCCCCCAGATGTCTTCGCAGCCTTTCATAATCGGATGACTTTCCATGCCTTTTGCGATAAGCCCGCGAGTGCTCTCGTGCTGGTGATGTCCATAGTGGTTGACCCAGGTTTCGCCCAGAACCTGTCGTCCGTAGCCGCCCTTGAACTTTTTGGCTAGCCAACCGTACTTGGCGTAGGGGCTGTCTTTGTGCTTCCCATGGTAATTAAACGCATGTGTCGCCGTTCTCAATGCGACGATGGGTCTGCCCGAGTTGGTGTAGTCGATTATCCGTTTCATCTGTTCGTCGGGCAGCTTGCGGAAGCGGGTGAAAAGCACCATTAGATCGGCCGTTGCCAATGCCTCCAGCCCGGGGATATTGTCCAATGTCATGGGATCGAGCTGGCCGGTTTTTTTGTTGACGGCGAACAGCACCGTACACTTGAAGCCGTGGTGCACAGCCAGGATTTTTGCAAGCTGCGGCATCGACTCCTCCGAACGATACTCTTCATCGCCGGTGACAAACACAATGTGCTTGCCATTGCCCGGGCCGTCCTTGCCCTGGAAAACGACCCACTGATCGTCCGCATTGGCCGGATTGGCCAACACCCAGGCCGTTCCTACCAGCGTCAACGTCCAAAGTATGCTATTCATCTTTCGCATGGTTTATCTCCTTTTGGGTGCAACAGCGAGCCGCCGGCTACATCAAGCGGCCGGCGTGCCTCCGTCGATCAACTCCGTTTGTGTGATGTGGATTAACGCACAGTTGATGACCCGTTCTGCGGGCCCATCAGAGCCTTTGCGTCCGGGGATGCCTAAAAAGACCGTTGATCGCGACACGATCGCCATTTCCGGATGACGCACTTCATACTCCTTACCATCGGAGAGCGAAATCCGGAAGGGTTGAAACGGCCGCGTACGCAGTAACTGAAAAATATCGTCTGGTCTCATCGCATACCTCT
>DAOWNK010000146.1 GCA_030642635.1 Pirellulales bacterium | reverse complement strand
AGGCGAGATTCGTCAGGTGCATCTCGGTAACAGCGGAGTTAGGGTTGACCTATCCGATGTGGTTGAGAGAATTCGGGTAATGATCACGAGCCTAGAGCCGTCTGTGCGAGAGCATTCATCCGGAAAGGAGCTTATGAATTCCGACACCCTGATATATTTTGCGTTAACGCCGAGCCTGGACAACACCGCCGGACCGTACCATGGTACTGGTTCAGCCTGACATTGAGTTTTGCCGTGTCACAGTAATGTAGGATATGCTTTAGCATATCGCTTCCAAGCTATGATCCGATGCTGGGATATGCTAAAGCACAACCTACTGATTGACAAATGAATGATCCCATTGTCGAAAAAATCCGAAAATATCGTGAACAATACGCTGCTAAGTTTAGCTATGACTTGACAGCAATCTGCAAGGATCTTCACGAACGAACGGCGAAATGCGGACGAAAGGTTGTGTCGCAACCACCAAAGCGGATTCCGGTGGACCAACGCCCAAGCGAGATTCCGACTGCATAACAAACGCATGAACAAAAAACGGATTCAGGTGGTGCGTTTCGCGCACCCTACGAGACTTTCCATAAAGCCGCGACCGGTGGTCGCGCTGCACACTGTTTAACTACCGACGGCATTGGCGCGACCACCGGTCGCGGCTTTATGATTGCAGCAGTGCCGCTTCCCATCGCCGCATCCCTTCGGCGGTGGAAATCTTTGCTTCTTAGCCGAAATCCTCCCGGGCGCGGGTAATGTCGAAGTAGTGCGACGTGGCAAGCTGTGCCGCCAGGAATCGGGTCATCGGCGGCTCGCCTTTGAAACGCAGCAGCTTGTATATCATCTCGAATACGGCACCGAGCGTCCACGCCGCCGAAAGCGAAATCGACTTGCTCACCGCCGGCAGGTTCACTAAGGCAAGAATCTCGTCGATCCATTGCCAGCAACTCGCCGGCTCGCCCTGGCTGATGAAGTATGCACGTCCCGCCACGGGTGAACCAACTGCAAGAGCGTCGGCCGCTTGCAGGTGTGCTGTGGCTGCGTTCTCGACGTACACCATGTCTATCAGGTTTGTCCCGTCGCCGACCCGGCGCAGCCGCCCTGCCCTGGCACGCTCGATCAGCCGCGGTATCAGGTGCCGGTCGCGAGGACCCCAGATCAGGTGCGGACGCAACGCACAGGCCGCCAGGCCGTCCGTGCCGTTGCTTTCCAGCACGTGCTGCTCGGCCAGTGCCTTGGTATGTTGGTAGTGGCACAACCATGTTTTCGGATAAGGCGCCGACTCGTCGACACCGCATTGGTCCGTGCCGTCGAACGTGACACTCGGGCTGCTGGTGTAGACTAGCCTTCCGATGCCGTGCGTGCGACATCCCTCGACGACGTGCCGAGTACCCAGTGTGTTGATGCCGTAGTAGTAGTCCCAATCAGTACCGATACCGGCCACCGCAGCGGCATGGAACACACAATCGACACCTCGGCAGGCTTCGACTACTGCACGGCGGTCGCGGATATCCGCCCGAATTGCTTCAACTCCAAGTGAGTCGAGTTCCGTGTAACTTCCACGGCAGAGCGTACGGACGTGATCGCCCCGGGCAAGCAAATGTTCGACGATGTACAGGCCGAAGAACGCCCCGGCGCCGGTAACGAGTGCTTTCACTGAATTCTACTTAAACCCTTTGAACTTACCTTCAAGGCTTTTGTCACTGTCGTTCTCATCGTCGTCGTCGAACAGTTCTGGATAATCCCTTTCAAGCAGTGATCTTCCGTTCTCGTGCTCATCATTATTGTCATCTTGCCTTGTTGCCTCGTCAGTCCACTTGGAATCGACCGACTGCGATTTCTGTTCCGGTTTATCGTCTTTATCATCGACGGGCGTTGGTTGTTCGGATTCTGAATCGGTATCGGTCAGGTCTTCGATTTTTTCACTTTCGAGCAACTCGTCTACATCTTTTTTCTTCACTCGCGTTGCCTTGGCCGTCTCTGCTCGATCGGCAGGTTTCTTTTTGGAGTCGCTATTGGCCACCAGTAGTACAATTGCTACGACGGTCAGCCCGGCAATCAGCAGCACCAGGGCGACGATCACCGTCGTGTTGTTTTTTCGCCGTCTTTTTCCGTAGACACACTCATAGCTACTTTGGCTGGCAACCGGAGCCATTGGTGCGCTGCTGTTTGTGGCGATGCCGATCCGGTCCGGCTCCGGCGGTACGGGAACGGCCTTGGCCTGTGGGATTTCTTGTGCAAACAGTCCCTTCACCCGCTCGGCCGGGACCCAAGAACCTTCCGCTCCCTGCCGGACCTTGTGCTGTTGCGTCAGCTTTCCCTTTTTGGCCAGCGCCTTAAGCTGATGCGCCGACATAGGGCCGAATGTTTTTCCCGATATGTTGCAGTACCACTGAACCGCCATGTGTCGGCCTCGTCGGATATGGTGTTTGTGACCGCCCGATGGCCATTAATCTTTATAATATACTAAGTAGCTTAAACTGTAAACGTATAGGAAACGTGATATACCCTGGAAAACAGGGGCTATGGGTTGGTATGAAGGAGGAGAGAGGAGGGAAGAGAGAGGAGAGAAGAGAGAAATCAGGGCCGCGTAGACACGACGGCTAAACTCACTTCCTCCTTCTCTCCTCTCTCCTCCCTCTTCACTCTTCACTTTTCACTCCGGCCGCCCATATCGCCAGCTTCTCGCGGAAAATCTTGGCGTTGTGGCGGATATCGACCGGAAAAGACGGATGGAACAAAAATTCGTCAATCCGCTCGGTCAACGGATTGTCGCGACCGAGCTGCCGAATCTCGGCCAACAGTGCCTCGCTCTCCTGTATGCCCTTCTCCAGTTCCAACACGACGACCGGCCGCTGACGTCCGTCCGGCCCGACGCCGACCAGCGCACTGCGATAGACGGACTGGTGAGAGTTGAAGATCGCCTCGCAGCAGACCGGATACATCGGCCCGTCTGCCGTCAGCACACGATGCGCCACGCGGCCGCAAAACCAAAACCTCCGCTGGTTGTCCAAATAACCAGTGTCGCCCATCCGGTGCCAAACCAACTCGCCGTCGGGTATTTTTCCAAGGGCGTTCGACTCTACACGAGTGCAGTATTCCCTGGTGACGACCGGCCCCTGAACGATCAACTCGCCGATCTCGCCGGTCGGCAACTCTTCGATCTGGTCGATCGAGCCGATCTGCCCATCGACGATTCGGATTACCTTCCATCGGATGCCTGGGAAATTCCGCCCGACGCAGACACCGGCACCGCACCGGGTTTTGTCCGCCGTGCCGGCGGACGCTAAACGGTTCTGATTGTCCGCCGTGCCGGCGGACGCTAAACGATTTTGATCGCCCAGTACCTCGGCGGCCGAGATCGACGCGACCGGCAACGCCTCGGTTGCGCCATACGGCGTGTGAATCTCTCCGTCCGGATGGATGACGGCCTTCATCCGCCGCAGCACCTCGGCCGGCACCGGCGCCCCGGCCGATAGGACACGGCGGACCGTCGGGAGCCGGATGCCGTGTTGCCGGCAATATCGGCCGACGCGGTCCCAAATAGCCGGCGAGCCGAACGTCTGCGTGACACCCCAATCCTCGATCGCCTCGATTATTTTCCGCGGATCGACCCGTGCCGGGCGCGAGGGGTCCATATCGGGAATCACCGATGTTACACCCATGGCGGCGTTGAACAGCCCGAACATCGGAAAGCCGGGCAGGTCGATCTCTCCAGGCCGGATGTCGTAAAAATCGCGTATCTGCTCGACCTGGGCGTCGAAATTGCCGTGGCGATACAGCACACCCTTAGGCGGGCCGGTGCTGCCGGTGGTGAAGATAATCGCCGCCGGATCGTCGGCCGCCGTTTGTGCCATTTCGGCGCCGGTCCACGGCCGTCGTCGAAGCCGGTCAAGTGTTGCACCACCCCAGAACCACCGCCGGGCGATTGTCACATTGTACCGTGCCCGGGGAAACCGCCCGCGAAGCAGCGTCCGGATCGTCTGGACGATCGGTATGGCGACAAAACCCTCCGGCTCGGCTTCTGCAAGGCATCGGACAAGGTTGCGGCGACCCATGCCCGGGTCGATCAGGATTACAACCGCACCGGCCTTAAACAGTGCAAAGACCAATGCGACGAAGTCGATTCCCGGCCGGACCAGCAACGCCAGCCGCGTGCCGGGCACAACGCCCAACTCTCGTAGTCCAGCGGCGATCCGATCGCTGTCCTTGTCTAACTCGCGGAACGTAACGTGCCTGGAGCGACGTTTCCCCTTGCCGTCGTACCCCAGCGGTTCGACAACGGCAACAGCGTCGGGCATTTGCCCGGCGATGGCCGTCAGCCGCATAGCTACATTTACCGCATTTGAACTCATCACAGCCTTACCTTATCGCTTAACCACCAACAACAAAAGTCCACCAGCACGTTGCGAAGCCGCAAGCGGCACGTCTAAGTTGTTGTCAAACAACAGCTTACAGCCGATTTTCAGCGAATCTGAGCAAAACGCCGAAATTTGCGCAAATCCACACCGACAACGCATTGTCAAACCGACACAAATTCAGTTAGAATACTTGGTTACGCGCTGTCAGATAACCGGTGCGTGTCCACACGTAGAAACATTGCTATGTTCGAATCGCTCCAGGAAAACCTGAGTTCGGCGCTTAAAACCCTCCGTGGGCGGGGGAAGCTCTCCGAGGCGAACATGCGCGACGGGCTGAATCTGGTCCGCCAGGCACTGCTGGAGGCCGACGTCAGCCTGCCGGCGGTCAAGGATTTTATGGCCGGCGTCTCTGAACAGGCCGTCGGGCAGCGTGTGCTCAACTCGCTCGACCCATCGCAGCAACTCGTCGGCATTGTCCATCAGGAGTTGATCGACCTGATGGGGCCTGTCGATCACTCGATGCACCTGAAGGACGATCTGACCGTCTTGATGCTCTGCGGGCTGCAAGGTTCCGGCAAGACGACCACCTGCGGAAAGCTGGGCCGGGTGATTCATCAGCGAGGCCGCAAGCCGATGTTGGTCGCCGCCGACCTGCAGCGCCCGGCGGCCATACACCAGTTGCAGGTGCTCGGCGAGCAGCTTGGATTGCCGGTTTATGCCGATACCGATGCGAAAGACCCGGTGGCGCTATGCCACAAGGCCGTTCAGCATGCAAAGTCCGAGGGGGCCGACGTGCTGATCCTCGACACCGCCGGCCGGCTGCATGTCGACGAGGAGTTGATGGAGCAACTGACGAAGATCGACCGCCGAGTCGGTCCCGACCAGGTCTACCTGGTCGTCGACGCGATGACCGGCCAGGACGCAGTAAACAGCGCCAAGGCGTTCAACGAGGCGTTGGAGCTGGACGGCGTGATAATGACCAAACTGGACGGCGACGCCCGGGGCGGTGCGGCGCTGTCGGTAAAGGCGATCACCGGCGTGCCGATCAAGTTCGTCGGAACCGGCGAGCACCTCGATGCGATCGAGGAGTTCCATCCCGACCGAATGGCCGGCCGGATACTCGGCATGGGCGACGTACTCTCGCTGGTCGAGCAGGCACAGCAAAAGTTCGACCAGGACGAGATGGTCAAGCAGGAGGAACGGCTCCGCAAGGGCGAGTTCACCCTGGACGACTTCAAAAAGATGCTTGGCCAGACGAAAAAACTCGGCCCGATGAACAAGATCATGGGCATGATTCCCGGCATGAGTGGGATGGCAGACATGATGGGAGAAGTGGACGCCGAGAAGGACATACAGCGGCTAGTCGGAGTGATCGACGCGATGACGCCCGAGGAACGTCGCAACCCGAAGGGTGTAATCGACCAGAGCCGCCGCCGTCGGATCGCGGCCGGTGCCGGTGTCCAGCCGCACGAGGTCAACGAATTGGTCAAGCAATTCGAGCCGGTGGCCGACATGATGAAAAGGATGTCGGGCATGGGCGTCCGCGACCGCATGAAGACCATGCAGCAGCTTACCCAGGGCGGCATGTTGGACCCGGCCGGACGGCTTGCAAAACAAAAAAAGGGGACCGGCAAACGACTCACCCCAAAGGAACGGGCGAAGCAACGGAAATTACGCGATAGGGAACTACGGCGGAAAAAGAGAGATGTACGAAATAAAAGATAGAGGAGCGGGAATAGGGGGTAGGCTGGGTCGAGCGTAGCGAGGCCCACCTGTCTATGAAAGTTTCAAAGGTGGGCCTCGCTACGCTCGACCCAGCCTACGAATCTGACCCCTAAATTACCAAGGAGAACATAACGTGTCAGTACGTATTCGGATGAAAAAACTAGGGCGGCGGCATCGGCCGTTCTATCGTATCTGTGCGATGGATATCCGCACACCGCGCGATGGTCGGGTGCTCGAAGAACTCGGCACCTACGACCCCATGGTCCCGGACGTTGACGCTCGGGCGGTACTCGACGGCGGGCGGATCGACCATTGGCTGAGCGTCGGCGCACAGCCGTCGGATAATGTCAAGGTGCTGATCAAGAAGTACGGATCGCAAGGCACCCATTTGGAGAAACAAAAGGCCGCGCTGGAGCAACTTGCCGAGAGCCGCCGAAAGCCGGAACCTCCAAAGGTGGAACCAAAGGTCGAGGAGAAAAAACCCGCAGAGGAAACGATCGAACAACCCGATACGGAAGAAAAAACCGAATAACCATACGCTCAAGCCGCTTGCGGCTTCGCAAAGAACAAAACTGCGAAGCCGCAAGCGGCAGACAGTGAACAACCATGCGATTCGACGTCCTGACCCTGTTCCCTGAGATATTCCAAGGGTACTTGGACGGGAGCCTGTTGGGGCGTGCGATTCAGACCGGCCTGGTCGAGGTGCAATTGCACAACATACGCGATTGGGCCACGGACAAACACAACTCGGTCGACGATCGGCCGTTCGGCGGCGGGCCGGGTATGGTGCTGAAGGTCGAGCCGGTAGTCGATTGCGTCGAGAGCGTGCGGGGCTGTGGTGCGGCCGGCGGCCACCTGGTCATGCTCACCCCGCAAGGGCGCCGGCTGGATCAGCCGGCTGTCGAGCGTTTGGCCGAAAACGATCGGATACTGCTGCTGTGCGGCAGATATGAAGGTTTTGACGAACGCATACGCGAAATACTGAAACCGGAGGAGATTTCCATCGGAGACTTTGTCCTGGGCGGCGGCGAAGTGGCCGCCATGGCGATTATAGACGCGGTCGTCCGGCTGGCGCCGGGCGTGTTGGGAGAGGAAGACAGTAGCCGTGAGGATTCGTTTTCCGGCCCATTGCGACGGTTGGAGTTCGCCCAATATACCCGACCGCGTGAATATCGAGAGTTGAAGGTGCCGGAGGTGCTCTTAAGCGGCAACCACGAACAGATCGCCCGATGGCGAGAACAAAACAGCATAGAGCGGACGCGCCGACGTAGGGCCGATCTGCTGGATAAAAATTGAATACGAAAGGGACTTTAATGAGCCAACAACTGTTGTTAGACCTGGTCGAAAATACCAGCATGAAAGAGGAAACGCCGTTTTTCGAGATCGGCGATACGGTAGACGTGCATTGCCGAATCCTAGAGGGTGAAAAAGAGCGTGTCCAGATATTCAACGGCGTGGTGATCGCCAGAAGCGGCTCCGGCACGCGAGAGATGTTCGTCGTGCGGCGGATAGTACAGGGCGAGGGCGTCGAGCGCAAGTTCCCGTTGCAGTCGCCGCGTATCGCCAAAATTGAGGTGAAACGTTCCGGTGTGGTCCGGCGCGCCAAGCTCTATTACCTCCGCGATCGTGTCGGCAAGGCGGTGCGGTTGAAGGAACGCCGTGGAGATCCCAAAAAACGCGCCGAATTGGCAAGTAGGGGCTAGGGACTGGGGGCTGGGGACAAACAGTGGCACCAGCGTCCCGCCGGTTTGGCAACCAGTTCGTAGTGGCCCGATTTATCGGGTCTACCAATGCTGAATGTTCAAAAGACCGCATGAATGCGGCCACTACAAACAGATTCTGACGCCTTTGACGAATGTTT
>DAOWNK010000071.1 GCA_030642635.1 Pirellulales bacterium | reverse complement strand
CATAGTGCTCCGACCGCTTGTAGGCACATGGTTTCAGGTTCAGTATCCTCCCCTAGCAGGGGTTCTTCCCATCTTTCGGTCACCCTACTGAGTTTACTATCGGTCGTCAGGCAGTATTTAGCCTTACGGGATGGTCCCCGTAGATTCAGTCGGGGTTCCACGTGACCCGACCTACTCAGGTACCTCTCGGGAGGCTGCCGAAGCTGTTGCGTACGGGGCTGTCACCCTTTATAGCCCAACTTTCCAGATGGTTCTGCTAGCCGGCAGCTTTGTAACTCCCATGTGAAAGGCCCTACAACCCCGCAGGGGAAACCCCCGCGGTTTGGGCTGTTTCCGGTTCGCTCGCCGCTACTTGGGAAATCGATTTTTCTTTCTTTTCCTGCGGTTACTTAGATGTTTCAGTTCACCGCGTTAGCCACACACGCCTATGGGATTCAACGTGTGTGAGTTCAGGAATCCCGGGATCAACGCTCGTTTGACAACTCCCCCGGGCTTATCGCAGTCTTCCACGCCTTTCAACGCCTCCTGACGCCAAGACATCCCCCATGTGCCCTTAGTAGCTTGGCCACATGAATCTAATGCTCCACTTCGGAGACGATTCACACAGCACGCCACTGTATCCAGTAACGATTGCTCTCTAAGTGCTCTTGTAACCAAATGGAACGTGCCTTGCGGCACATACCATGTGGTTCACACATAAGCAGCCACTTTTACCACAACCAAATTGTCAAAGAACATCGAAGCCGCCCCTCTGCCGAGGGGCCGGCGGCTCGCTGCCAGTTGGGCAGGGGGCGCCTTTCATCAACTTGTCGCGAAAGGCGCCCCCGGACCAACTGTATAGCTATTTTCTCCTCCCCAGCGGTTTTTGCCACCGGCAAGACTATCGAGTATAGCAACCACCCAAAACCTTGTCAAAGGGCAAAACACAAAATTTCGAGAATTTTTTTCCGCCACGCCCTCCGCGTGTAAGACTATTATATCGGCTGGCACACCAAAGGCAAGCCAGCGTAACTTTTACCTGGAGATTTTGACGGCTTTGGGGGCAGCGATTGGGGGTTTCCTGTCGGCCACCGTCGTGTGCGTCAAGTTGCATCCCTTGAGAATCTCGGGTTGCGTAGTTTGCATTTTCCTGCAGGTCTGCTATATTGGATTTTTGACGTTGGCAACAGGAGTAGTAAGTCAACAAAGGGGGGACAGATGAAACCAGTTCTGCTGCTTCGAACAGCTCTGCCGGCGGTGGTCTGGAACGCTGTGACGTCGCTTACGACCGTTTTGCTGGTAGCCTTCCTTCTCAACAACTGCCACCGGCGCAGAGACGCTCAAGAGCGTGCAGTTAGCCGGCAGTGGCGACACGAGCGGCCACCGCTGGATGGATGTTGCCGATCATCTCTACCGGGAAAGCTATCGGGAAAGCTACAACTACACTCAGGCAGCCGTCAGCATCGACTATTTCACCGACGCGGCCACGCTGCATGGAACCCTCACGGCAACCGACCTCAAGCCGAATTTTGCCTACCAACTGAAGCTCATCGGAAGCTCGATCGATCCGGACGGCAAAGAGCAGATTGGTCTTACCGGTAGATGGTGGCAGACGGAGTGGGTAGATGGCACCGGCTGGACGAATGGGCAGAACCTCAATAATAAGGGTGACGGTTCTTCCCCGAACCCGAACGATCTGGTGTACTTCCAGCGGCGCGATATCACCGATCCGACCAGCCCCACCGGCAAGAAGTACTCCTACGCCGCCTACCGCGTGCTCGACTACTTCGTGACAGATGAGAACGGCAATGCCGTGTTCGGGTTCGAAGCAGACGACAGCTACCACGTCCTCTGGAAGACCTCGCAACGGACGCCGGTTGCGGGCGATGGACCAACCATCAACAAGACGTTTGCCGTAACACTTCCGGATCCCGTCGGAGCATACGATACGCCTTATTCCGAAACCACGGTTGGAGTCTACGGCGAATGGGAGCGACTTCCGCCCGGGGAAATCCTCTTACCTTTGGGCGATTACACGGCTTACTTCAACCTCACCGAGGAGTCCTTCCACGGCAGCGGCTATGCCGGGTCTTGGGCTTCCGCAATGAGTGCGATGGTCACCTTTACCATCGTGCCCGAACCAGCCTCTTCTGCCCTGCTCGTCTCCGGAGCGTTCCTCATACTTGTCTACACGGTCTTTGGCCGAAAGAGGAAGAGGAAAGGGGGACAGGCGCGATTATTGGCTGGTGAAAGCGACCCTCGTCGATAAGCGCGCCTGTCCCCCTTCTCTCTGTAGGGTATACTGATAATGTGATGAAAATCAGTTCAATCCCGCAAATCTACCGACACGTCGGCCGCTGGGGCGAGATACTCTCGGTGCTGAGCAAGTACGAGCTGGCCGCGTGGATCGGGCGTCTGGGGCCAGATTTCGCAAAGGACCTGCTGAAGGCACGCGGCGGGGCGGCAATCGCAAGGCATTCGTGGCAAACCCGGCTGCGGCTGGCTATGGCGGAACTCGGCCCGACGTTCATCAAGCTCGGGCAGATACTAAGCACCCGGCCCGACCTGGTTGGAGTCGAGCTGGCCGACGAGCTGAAACATCTTCAGACAGAAGTGGCGGCCGATCCGCCGGAGGTGGTCCGCCAGACCATCGAGAACGAACTGGACGCACCTATCGCCGAGTTGTTCGCCGAGTTCGACGACGAAGCGATGGCGTCCGCCTCGATCGGCCAGGTGCATCGGGCAAAACTACATTCCGGCGAAGCGGTGGTGGTCAAGGTCCAGCACGCCGACATCGAGCGGAAGGTCGAGGTCGACCTGGACATATTGGTCGGCATGGCGCAGATGGCCGAACGGATTCCCGAGTTCCAGAACTATCGGCCCGAGGCCATAGTGTCCGAGTTCCGTCGCACGATGCGCAGAGAGTTGGACTTCCTCCGCGAAGAGCGGAACATGCAGCATTTCGCACAAAATTTCCGACACGATCCGGCCGTCCACATCCCGCAATCGTACCCGAAGTTGTGCACCGACCGCGTGCTGACCATGGAGTTTGTCGAGGGGATCAAGCTGTTGGACGTCAATCGGCTTGCACCGCCCGGGATCGATTTGGGCGAGGTCGCCCGACGCGGGGCGGATATCTGCATGGAGATGATCTTCTCGCACGGCTTCTATCATGCCGACCCGCACCCGGGCAACCTCCTGTTGATGGATGACAACGTGATTGCGCTGTTGGATTTCGGCATGGTCGGACGGATCGACGAGCAATTGCTCGATGACATGGGCGAGATGCTCATGGCAGTGGGAAACCAGGACTCCGAATATCTGACAACGATCATCACCCGCATCGGCGCGGCGCCGCCGGAGTTGGACCGTGCGACATTGGGCATCGACGTGGCCGATTTCGTAGCGCACTACGGCAGCATGTCGCTGGATAATTTCGACTTAAGTGGTGCACTGAACGAACTGGTCGATATGATTCGCCGTTACAACATCATGCTGCCGGCGCGGATCGCCATGCTGATCAAAACCATGATTACGCTGGAGGGCACCACCCGACTGGTCAGCCCCAGTTTCAGCCTGATCGAGGTGATGGCCCCGTACCAGAAGAAGATGTTTTGGCGGCAGTTTTCGCCGAAACGCCGGCTTCGGAAGACACGACGATTTTATTCGGAGATCAGATACCTTATGTCGGTGTTCCCGCGCGGGATGGTCGACATACTCGAACAGGTGCAAAGCGGCAAGTTCGACGTACACCTGGACCATCGCGGCCTGGAGCCGTCGGTAAACCGGCTGGTGCTCGGGATGCTGGCCAGTGCAATGATTTTGGGGTCCACGCTGCTTTTAAGCCACGGTGTGCCGCCGGTGCTGTGGAGCATCTCGGTGCCCGGTGCGATCGGCATGGGTTTCAGCGCCGCGCTGGGCCTGCGGCTGTGGCGTGCAATCAACAAATCCGGACACCTCGACCGGCGGAAGTAATCTGCATTTACTGAGTGTGTCCGGGAATTCGTTATTTAGCCCGCCGTGAATACACGGCGGGCAATGTTTGCGTCTTTCGCAACGGTAGCCCCGGGGCTAAATACTATATTGCAGGCAAGTTTAATCTCCAAATACCATCGCAACTATAAGCCACGTAAGAATTTACGACAAAAACAGGGCCGATTTTGCCGATACGGGTAGACAAGCGGCCAATTTGCAGGGTAAACTACAAGTTTCCGGTCGTGCCGCGACCACTGGTCGCGGCTTTACAAGTTTACAGGGTAAGCAAAAGGAGGATTGAGTGGTAAAATTGACGTTGCGTGAGCGCGAGTCGATTCAAGAGGCGGTACGTCGTTTCCGCAAGTTGGTCGAGCGAAGCGGTCTGAAAAAAGAGATGCGGCGGCGCGAGTATTACGAGAAGCCCAGCGAAATCAAGCGCCGCGCCAGACTTCGGGCAGAACGCCGCGCCAAACGACTTCGTATGTTGGCAAATCTCTAACATATCCCAGGGCTTCATTTCTCCCGCAGGATTATGGTAGGCCGGGTCGAGCGAAGCGAGGTCCGGCTTCTTGGGGATCGGACAATTCAGAGAAAGGTGGGCTAGAAAGCCACCGTGCGGATACTACTGATCGGCGACATTGTTGGCAAACCCGGGCGACAGATCGTCGTTAAGGCGGTGCGAGGGTTGCGCATCCAGCGGCAGCTCGACCTGGTGGTGGCCAATGCCGAGAACGCCGCCGGTGGGTCTGGGCTGACACCGGACATCTACCAAGAGTTGATCGCCGCCGGCGTCGACGGCATCACCATGGGCGACCACGTCTACCGGCGTCGGGAGATATTCAAGGTATTTCAAAACGAGCGGAAGATAGTCCGGCCGGCCAACTTCCCGCACGAGGCGCCCGGACGCGACTTCGCCGTGCTGCGAGCCAAAAACCGGGTCCACGTCGCCATCTTCACATGCCTTGGGCGAGTATTCATGCCGCCGGTCGATTGCCCGTTGAAGGCGGCAGATCGGGTGCTGGGCACGTTGCCGACCGACATCCGAGTGGTGCTTATGGATTATCACGCCGAGGCGACCAGCGATATGCAGATTATGGGCCGCCACCTCGACGGTCGGGTAAGCGCCGTGTTGGGCACCCATACGCACGTAGCCACCGCCGACGAGCAGATACTGCCCGGCGGCACGGCATTTCAATGCGACGTTGGTATGACCGGCCCGCACGAGAGCATACTCGGTCGGCGGATTGATCGCGTGCTAGAGGCTGCCCAAACTTTTCGGCCTACCCATTTTGAAGTCGCCACAAAAGATGTCCGGCTCAACGGGACCATAGTCCAGCTCGATCACGAGACTGGTCGTGCGGTGGGAATTCAGCGAATCTGCGTAGACAAGGCCGAAGCCGACCGGCTGGGTAAATTGACCGAGAAGCAAGGCATGTAAAAATCCGGCCTTGTGTCGAACCGCCCTGCTCGCTATCCTCCGCGTTCCTGTCGGTCCATTTCTACAGAGCAGTTCTGCAAAACGAGGCATAGCGACGTGAATCCCTTCATTCAAGCGGTCCGCCGCTTCCCAAAATCGGGTATTGTTTTGGCCGGAGTGCTGATGGTTTTATCGGCCGGGTGCAACAACTTTTTGGCTGCCGGTCGCAATGCAGAGGGCGTGCGGTTGTACCAGCAAGCCCGACTCCAAGAAGCCATGCGACAATTCCAGGAGGCCACCTACTCTGATCCGTCGAACGCCGACGGCTATTACAACCTGGCGGCCACATACCACCGGTTGGGGCTGAAGGAAAATCAGCCGTCTTATCTCGCCCAGGCCGAAAACTACTACAACCAGTGCCTCGACCGTCAAGCCGGCCACAGCGAGTGCTACCGCGGGCTGGCAGTATTGCTGGCCGAACAGGGCCGCAACGACGAGGCGTTCCGGCTGTTGGAGGGTTGGGTCGACCGCGAGCCGAACTCGACCGATGCGAAAATCGAGTTGGCCCGGCTTTTCGAGGAGTTCGGCGACAAGAACGCCGCCAAGCAGCATCTTATCGAGGCGTTGGCGGTCGAATCGAGCAATTCCAGGGCACTTGCCGCCCTTGGAAAAATCCGCGAGGACATGGGCGAACACGCCCAGGCGCTGGCCAACTACCAGCGATCCTACGCATACGACCGCTTCCAGCCGCATCTGGCCGGTCGGATTGCCGCGTTGCAATCGCAGATGGGCGCTGCCACGTCGATCATGGTCCCCGGCAGCAGCAGCGGCGACACGCGGCTGGTCGGCCACGGGCCGACGCCGCTGCGGTAGGTTTTACCGTATGTACCTCTCGTTTGTCCGACCGGGTTGCTCTCCGGTTTTAGCACGATTACAATGCAATACGTAGCGTTTCAGCCATCTGAAATAACTGTGTAAGAAGGAGCAGACCGATGACCGTAGCGAAAGAAGAAGCGAAAAAACTCCTCGACATAATTCCTGACGCTGCAACGTGGGACGATATTATGTACGAGTTCTACGTAAGGAAAAAAAGCGAAACATCACTCGAATCAGCCGAAGCCGGTGAGGTCGTATCACACGAAGAAGTGAAACAAAGGTTTCTACAGCAATGAAAAATTAGAACGGTAACAACATCCACAATCCCAAAACATATTAGAGCAAAACCATGGCAAAAATCATTGTATTGGACAACCTCTCGCAGGACGGGCTTGACCTATTGGAGTCGGCCGGGAACATCGAATACGAGGTCCGAACCGGACTGAAGGGCGAGGAACTGCACGACGCACTGCTGGAGTTCGACGGGGCGATCTGCCGTAGCGGAGTGAAAATCACCGCCGAGGCGCTCAAGGGCAACAACCGGCTCAAGGCGATCGCCCGGGCAGGCGTCGGAACGGACAATATCGACAAGCAGGCCGCCACGCGGCTGGGTATCGTCGTGATGAACACGCCCGGCGGAAACACCATCTCGACGGCCGAGCACACCATGGCGCTTATGCTGGGTATGTCGCGCAACGTCGCTCCGGCATACCAAAGCCTGCAGGAGGGGCGATGGGACCGCAAAAAATTTATGGGCAAGCAACTCGCAGGCAAGACGCTCGGGATCGTCGGCCTGGGACGCATCGGCCAGGCAGTCGCCGTCCGGGCGATCGCCTTGGAGATGCGGGTGCTCGGCTACGACCCGTTCCTCGCGTCGGCCAGGGCGAAGGAACTGGGAATCGAGACGTTCACATCGGTCGAGGAGTTGTTCCCGATGGTCGATTACCTGACCGTACACACGCCGCTTAACGACGAGACGCGAAACCTCGTCAGTACTAAGGAAATCGGGATGATGAAAAAAGGTGTGCGGCTTATCAACTGTGCACGGGGTGGCATCTACGACGAGGTGGCGCTGGTCGATGGCATCAAAAGCGGACAACTCGGAGGGGTGGCAATAGACGTCTATCCCGCCGAGCCGTGCACCGACAGCCCGCTGTTCGGCATGGCCGGGGTGCTCTGCACGCCGCACCTTGGGGCCAGCACCGAAGAGGCTCAGACCAACGTGGCGGTCGAGGCGGCCGAGTTGCTCATCGATTTCTTCACCACCGGGGCGATAAAGCAATCGGTCAACATGTCGCCGCTTGACCCGAAGACGCTGGAAGACTTGCGTGGGTACCTGAACGTGGCATACCGGCTGGGGCTACTTTTGGCCCAGATGGATCACTGCCGGCCAACCACCTGCCGGCTGAACTACAAGGGCGAGGTCGCTGGGAAGGACACGCGGTTGCTAAGCTCTGCGTTTGCGGCCGGGCTGTTGGAGCACGCCATGGATACCGACGTGAACATTGTCAATGCCGCCGTATTGCTAAGCGAACGCGGCATCGAGTTAATCGAGCAGCGAAGCACCGATATCGGAGATTTCAGCTCGATGATCACCGCCGAGGTGGTCACGGAGAAGAAGACCTCGACGGCCTCCGGCACGCTGTTCGGCAACAACATGCCGCGGCTGGTCCAGAAGGGCGGTTGCCGGCTGGAAAGCTACCTGGACGGCACGTTGCTGATCTTCTCACATCGCGATATGCCCGGGGTGATCGGCAGGGTGGGCAGCATATTCGGCGCACACCGGATCAACATCGCACAGATGTCGGTCGGCCGGGCTTCTGCGGAACCTGGCGGCCAGGCGATCGGTATCTTGGCGCTCGACTCGCCGCCGCCGGCCGAGGCGCTGGCCGAGGTCTTGGCGCTTGAGAACGTAGATCGGGCATGGATCGTCAAGCTCCCGCCCGCCGGCGAGATGCCGCCGTGGTTGGCCGGGTAGCATTTTTCTTCTTGGACGCCCTGCCGCGCGCAAAAACGTAAGCTACGCTTTCTTGGTAGGCCTTGACACGCATCGTGCGAATGATCGGCACAATCCGGCCTTCCGTTTCAACTGTTATTTCTGCCGACAACTGTCGAAAAACCGAGGATCATGATGATCAACATTCCGCTGGACGATCGAGTCTTAACCGCCTTGGAGCGAAATCCTTATATTACACAACGAAATCTCCGCTTTGAAACCGACCAGGGCCGCGTGATCTTGCGAGGCGTGGTCAGCACTTATTTTCAGAAGCAGATGGCGCAAGAGTCGCTCCGCAAGGTAGACGGCATTCACGAAATCGCCAACGAGTTGGAAGTTTGCTGGGGCTGAACCATAAAGCCGCGACCGGTGGTCGCGCCCCGAATTTCCGCTTTTCGCCGGTCGCGTTGTTTGGCGCGACCACCGGTCGCGGCTTTTTATCTTGGCTGTTCGGGGTTGTGGCCGGCCATCACCGCATCGTGGCGATCGTGGTAAACCAGAAACCGGTCGTCCAGGCGACAGGTGCGCAGCACCTGCCGATTGTACGCCGAGAGGCCGCACAACCGCAGCACCCCGTCGTGCTCACCGATACGCTTGTACAGGGCGACCAATTGCCCGATCAGGTAACTGCTGAGCACACCTACCCCGTCCAGTTCCAGCACCACCCGATAGGTAAAGTGCTGCTGCAACAACGACCAAAGCGTTTCCGACAGAGGCGAGTACTCCGAGGCGTGTTGGTCCAGGCTCGTGATCCTCACCAAGAGCCAGTCCGGACCTCGCTCCACTTCAAACCGGCAGCCGGGAGCAGTTGCAAGCATGACGTTTCTCCTTCAACGTTATGTTGCGGGAAAACCGCACAAAATGAAAAGAGTTAATATAATTGTACCACAACCGGTAAAATCGGCAACCCCTGCTCAATCGAACAAATTTGGTTGCCCACTGGTGCTCCCCGGCGGCACATCGCCCAGCCCAAGGTGATCCAGCGCCGCCGGAGTCATCTTCCGCCCTCTGGGTGTCCGAACCACCAACTCACTACGCAACAGGTACGGCTCCACCTCGTCAATCAGCGTATCCGGTGCAAGGTTCATCGTATGTGCGATCGCCTCGACGCCGGCCGGACCGCCGCCGAACACCCGGGCAAGCGTCTTCAGGTACTTTCGGTCCTGGCGGTCCAGGCCCAACGGATCGATCCCCTGCATGGCAAGCGCATCTTTGGTAACTTTCAGGCTGGCCCGGCCGTCGGCACGGCTGACGGCGTAGTCGCGGACCCAGCGGAGCCGATTGTTGGCCACACGCGGCGTGCCTCGGCTGCGGACGGCGATCTCCCGGGCCGCTTCCCCGTCAATCTCCACCTGGAGCTTGACGGCATTACGGCGGACGATCTCGGATAGTTCATCAGTCGAGTAAAAATCCAGGTGTTCCCGCAGTTGGAACCGGTCGCGAAGCGGTGCAGATAGCAGTCCGGTTCGCGTGGTGGCGCCGATCAGCGTAAACGGCTTTAGTTGCATGTTGATCGTCCGGGCGTTGACCCCATCGCCGAGCGTCAGGTCGATGCGGAAATCCTCCATCGCCGGATACAGAAACTCCTCGACCGCATTGGGCATCCGGTGAATCTCGTCGATAAACAGCACGCTCCGCTGTTCGGCGTTGGTCAGGTACGGGATAAGGTCCTTTGGTGCGGCAAGCGCCGCGCCGCTTGCGATCTGGAATCGCACCCCCAGGTCGCGGGGAATACACATGGCGAACGTGGTCTTGCCCAGGCCCGGCGGACCGTCGAACAGGATATGCCCGAGCGGCTCGTCGCGCTTCGACGCCGCGTCCACGGCGATCTCCAGCCGGGCGTACACCTCGCGCTGGCCGACCATCTCCTGCATGTGCTGTGGGCGCAGGTCACGATCGTCGTCCTTGAATTCGGCCGGCTGCTGGAGGATCGGTTCGCGGGTCATGATTGGGGCAGTATAGCAGAAATGCCGAAGTTAATAATGTCTAGGTTAGTGGCACCGGCGTCTCGCCGGTGGGTGGTTGAAAACCCCTAATTTCGCCTCACCGGCGAGACGTCGGTGCCACTGTTTCACAGTTTTGAAATCACTTCTAATACGCCTTGGCGAACACCCCGCGGCGATGGCTCGGCCGGCCGGTGAATATGCACCGGCCCGGCTCGTCTTGGCCGCCCAGCGGCACGCAGCGGACGGTGACCTTCAACTTCTTTAGCTTTTCGTCCATCTCCGGTGTATCATTAAAGTGGCACAAGGCGAAACCACCGTGTATCTCCGGTTTTTCCTCGTTTTTCGGGGTAAAATACGCCTCGAACTCGGCCGGGGCGTCGATCCGGCATGTGTTCGACTCGCGAAGCTGCAGCGCACGGTCGAACAGGTTGTTTTGTATTTCATCGAGCACCTCGGCCACGGTGGCGACGAACTGCTCGCGCGGCACGCCCGACTTCTGCTTTACAGGCTGGTCGCGTCGGCCGAGGAATACGCTGTCCGAGCCGACGTCTCGCGGTCCGATCTCCAGCCGCAGCGGCACGCCGCGTTTGATGTGCCGCCACGACTTCTCGCCGCCGCGCATGTCGCGATCGTCGAGCTTTACGCGGACCGGCTCGGCATGGAACTGCTCCGCCTCGATCTGCTGCTTCAGCCGGTTGCAATACTCCAGCACCTCGCCACGCTCCTGATCGTTGCGGTAGATCGGCAGAATGACGGCATGTGCCGGGGCCAGTCGCGGCGGCAGAATCAGGCCGTCGTCGTCGCCGTGGGTCATAATCAGCCCGCCGATCAATCGCGTGGACACGCCCCAGGAGGTCGTCCAGGCGTATACCTCCTGGCCGTTTTGATCCTGGAATTTAATCTCCTGCGCCCGGGCGAAATTCTGGCCCAGAAAGTGCGACGTGCCCGACTGCAAGCCCTTGCGGTCTTGCATCATGGCCTCGATGCTGTAGGTGTTGATTGCACCGGGGAACCGCTCGCCGGCGGTTTTCTCGCCCTTTATGACCGGCATGGCCATGTAGCTCTCGGCGAAATCGGCATAGACATCCAGCATCCGAAGCGTCTCTTCGACCGCTTCTTCCTGGGTAGCATGGACCGTGTGTCCCTCTTGCCAGAGGAACTCGGTGGTGCGCAAAAACATCCGCGTGCGCATCTCCCAGCGGACGACGTTCGCCCATTGGTTCAACAGGATCGGCAGGTCGCGGTACGACTGCACCCAGCGTGCGTAAGTGGCCCCGATGATCGTCTCGCTGGTCGGCCGGACGATAAGCGGCTCCTCGAGCGGCCCGGCCGGCACCAGGCCGCCGTCGGCGCCCGGCTCGAGCCGGTGGTGCGTCACCACGGCGCATTCCTTGGCGAAACCCTCGACGTGCTCGGCCGCCTTTTCCAGGTAGCTCATCGGGATGAACAATGGAAAGTATGCGTTCTCGTGGCCGGTGTCCTTAAACATCCGGTCCAGCGCCCGCTGTATATTTTCCCACAAGGCGTATCCCCACGGCTTGATTACCATGCAGCCGCGCACGTCCGACGCCTCGGCCAGGTCAGAGGCCTTGATCACCTGCTGATACCACTCCGGGTAGTCTTCCTGTCGGGTCGGGCTGATTGCGCTTTTGGGTTGTTTTGGCATACTACTCCTTCTGGCTTTGCTGATAAATTGCGTGCAGCAACTCCTGCACGTTCTTGAATTTTTTCTTCGATTCCAGTGCGGCGTCCATCAGCCGCCGTGCGTCGCTCTCCGAGTGGCCCAACTTCCGCAACACGTCGAACGTCTCGGAGACAACGTCTGAGGCGACTTCCGAGGCGACCTCCTTTTGCGAGACCATCAGTGCGAACTTCGGCACCTTGCGGCGCAGCTTGGCGATGATCCGTTCGGACATGGCCGGCCCGATGCCCGGCAACGCGCTTAGCGCCTTGGCGTCCTGCTCCTCGATTGCAGTGGCCACCTCCTTTACCGGCCGGACCATTGCCCGAAGCGCCTTTTTTACACCCACGCCGTCGACCGAGCAGAACAACTCGAAGAACTCCCGCTCCACCTCGCTTAGGAACCCGATCAACCGGGGCGTCATGCGGCCCTGCATGGGGTTGCCTTCGAGATACTCGATCGTGTGCAGGCTGATCTTCCGATTCAATTCGCCCTGCAACTGCCGGCGGGTGAACTCGGGAATCAGAACCTCGTGCTCGACCGCGTCGATCCGAAGCGTCAGCACGTCGTCTTTT
>DAOWNK010000079.1 GCA_030642635.1 Pirellulales bacterium | reverse complement strand
TTGACACGGCCGGACCGGACATGGTATTTGTAAGTTTATGCTAGCTGTTAGCAAGCATTCGTTGTTGAGGATCAAGGCCTCTGAACCCTAAAGCTCAACCCCTCGAAAAGTGCGGACTTCGCACTTAAAAACGGAAGAGCCTTAAAATGCTTTAATATGCTTACAGTTTGAGTATATAACCATATCCTGCTCAGTGAAGAATTTTGCACATTCGGGTCCCGCCGATGGCCAAGCTGCCGCCAATCTACAAAGAACACGGAAAAACATACCAGGCCGACACCTGCCGGCCGGTGGTGCGGGCCGTCGAAGCCGGAGATGTCTGCCTTGAGGCGTTGGCTCGCGGTCACTATCCGGGCCGGCGGCTTAAGCGGAACGCCCTGCCGGGTGTGAAAACGGTCGGCTTTTGGGATGCCAAGCACGATCAGGATTGGGGATTGGACTGGCATCGCAACGAGGGGATCGAGCTGACCTTTCTCGAGACCGGACAGCTCGCATTTGCGGTCGATGACCACAGTTGCCGCTTGCAACCGAATGACCTGACAATCACCCGGCCCTGGCAGCCGCACCGCGTGGGCGATCCGCACGTAACGGCCGGGCGCCTGTATTGGCTGATCCTTGACGTTGGGGTCCATCGGCCGCACCAGGCATGGCGGTGGCCCGCCTGGCTGGTGCGATCGGAAGCAGCTTACAAACGTGTTAAGACACAACGAGCAACCGGTCTGGCCCGCCGGCGACCAATTGCGGAATTGCTTCCGCCGGATCGGCAAAGTAATCGAGACCGACCGCAACGGCAGCAACGTCTCACGGCTTACCGTACACCTGAACGAGTTGTTCGTCCTGGTGCTGGAGATGTTCAGTGATGATCACGTCGAACTCGATGAGTCGCTCTCGAGCACCCGCCGCACCGTAGAACTGTTCCTGGACGACCTGAGCGGAAATCTTGAACACCTGGCACAGGAATGGACGCTCAAACAGATGGCCGGGCAGTGCGACCTGGGCACAACGCACTTCACACACCACTGCAAGCAGCTTACCAACATGGCGCCGATCGAGTACCTGAACCACTGCCGACTCGAGGCAGCTTCAAAGCTACTGCTCGACCAGCCGCAGATGAGCGTGCTGGATATCGCCATGGCTTGCGGGTTTTCCTCGAGCCAGTATTTCGCCACGCTGTTCCGCCGCCACTTCGGCCGCACGCCGCTGGCATTCCGGACCCGTTCGTAGTGCCCCGATTCATCGGGGTTGTCCAAAACCGCATGAATGCGGTCACTACGAACACTCCCTCCAACAGGCCGTATGTGCAACTTTATTCACTGGGAAAAATTAGACGACATAGGCTCCATAAGAGAACACAATGGTATCAGTAGTAGATATAATTGGTAAATATAGGATGGGTAACATATGAGCAACATCGAAATCGGTTTGAACCTGGTCTTCGTCGGTCATGCGGAAAAGTCGTTCCGCGAGGGGATCGAACTGGCCGCACGGTTCGGATACAAGTACATCGAGCCGTGCGTGGCCACCGGCTACGACCTTTTGGCGCTGGGCGGGTATTACCACATGCTGTCGATGCAGGACGACCCGTTGGAGGTCAAGGAGCAACTCGATGCGTTGGAGTTGAAGCCGTCGGCCGTTAGCGCACATTGTATGCTGATGCGCCCCGAGGTGGCCGTTCCGTATCTGACCCAGGCGATCCGCTACGCCAGCGACATCGGCGCACCGGTGGTGAACACCGACGAGGGCATTAAACCGGAGTGGATGTCGGACGACGAAGCGTTTGATATAATGCGGTATACTGTCCGGCAGGTGATGAAGACCGCCGCGCGATACGGTGTTGCCGTCGGCCTGGAGCCGCACCAGCAGTACACCGTCCGCCGCGACACCTTTTTGCGACTGTTGGAACTCTCGGACAGCCCGTACTGGATGGTCAACTGGGACACGGGCAACTATTACCTGGGCGGGAACGACGATCCATACGAGATGCTCGAAACAATTGCCGACCGGGTCTGCCACATGCACGCCAAGGACATCAGCGACCACCAGAGCGACGCGGAGCGGGGCAACGTAACCGGCACGCCGGTCGGCTGCGCCTGCGGCGAGGGTATAATCGACTGGCCCCGGGTGATCGACATCGTTAAAAGACACAATCGCAATTGTGTGCTTTGTGTGGAGTGCGGCGAAATCGACCAGGCCGAGCGGAGCATCAAGTATTTGCAAGGGATTGTGTAGAAGTGGGCGGTAGGCGGTAGTGTAAAAGCCCCCGTATTGCATGCGGGGGCATATGTAACGGGGAAACATAATGAACACGAAACCGAACAAAAACAAATTCCTGTGTGCTACCATGCTGATGTGCATGATTTTCTTCGCCGGTGTGCTCCCGCTGTTCGGGCAAGGGCAAGACCATTTGCAAATCACTGCCGACCGGTCCAGCGTGTCGATCAATGCAGGCGATATGCCCGTGTTGAGATACCAATTTCTTCAACGGCCGATGAAGCCGTACGCCAAGCAGTTCTTCTCGCCCGGCGGGGTGAACGTGCTGCGCGATTCGCCGGCCGACCATAAGCATCACCATGGTCTGATGTTTGCCGTTGCGGTCGACGGTGTCGGTTTTTGGGAGGAGCGAGAAGGTAATGGCTGCCAGAAACACCGGTCGCTGGGCAATGTGAAGACGTTTGCCCGCGACGGACTCGCTTGGGCCGCATTTACGCAGCAGCTTGATTGGGTCGATCCAAAATCCGAAAAGCCGCTGCTGCAAGAACGCCGCACGATTGAAGTGTGTCGAACCAAGGAACCGAAGGCAACACTATTGATATGGCGGACATGTCTCCAACCGTCGCCGGACAAAAATTCGGTTACACTCACCGGGTCACATTATTACGGTCTGGGCATGCGGTTTGTCGAGTCGATGGACAAGGTCGGCAGGTTCTTCAACGCGGACGGAAAAGACGGCCAGCCGGCGCGAGACAGCCAACGGCTGGTCCGATCGAGATGGTGCGCGTACACCGCCCCGGCCGACGGCAAGCCGGTTACGGTTGCGATATTCGATCATCCGAAAAACCCACGGCACCCGGCCGTTATGTTCACCATGCCCAAACGGTTTGCGTACCTATCGGCAACATTGAATCTATGGAAAGAACCGCTGGTAATAAAAGCCGAACAACCGTTGACGTTACAATACGCTGTCGTGTTGTGCGACGGCTGTGTGGAAGCTGCTCGAATCGAGCAGATATATCGGCAGTGGATCACCAAGCAGTAGGGTGCGTGAAACGCACCATAATGTAAAACCAATCGACAATTAAATTGGTGCGTTTCACGCACACTACGTATTATTGGAGAATATTACAATGTCTAAGCCGGGTAATGTACAAACATCGCGGCGTAGTTTCTTGAAGGCATCGACAGCGTTGGCCGGCACGGCGATGGCCGGTAGCCTGGCTATCGGTCGAAGTGTACATGCGGCCGGCGACGACACGTTAAAAGTCTGCCTGGTCGGTTGCGGCGGCCGGGGCGCCGGAGCCGCGGCGAACGCCCTTTCCACCACCGGCGGCCCAGTCAAGCTGGTAGCCATGGCCGACGTCTTCGAAAACCGAATCCAGAGCAGTTTGCAAAACCTCTCAAAGCGGTTCGGCAAGCAGGTCGAGGTTTCCAAGGAACGTCAATTCGTCGGTTTCGATGCGTACAAGAAAGCGATCGATTGCCTGGACAAGGCGGACGTGGTCGTGCTGGCCACGCCCCCGGCCTTCCGGCCGAGCCATCTGGAATACGCAGTCGCCAATGGGCGCAACGTGTTTATGGAGAAGTCGTTCGCCGTCGATGCGCCCGGCGTCCGCCGTGTGCTTAAGGCAGGCGAGGAGGCCGCGAAGAAGAATCTCAAGATCGCCGGCGGCTTGATGAGTCGCCACTACCCGGCGTTGGAAGCGGCGGTCCGCCGGGTGCACGACGGCGGTATCGGCGAGGTCGTCACATGTTGGGCCTACCGCGAGCACGGCCCGGTCGGTTACAAGCCAAAGCGGGAGGGCACGAGCGAGTTGGCCCACCAGATTCAGAACTACAGCAACTTTACCTGGCTGAACGGCAGCTTCATTCTGGACTGGCTGATCCACAACCTCGACGTGTGCTGCTGGGTCAAGGGCGCCTGGCCGGTTTCGGCCCAGGGTCAAGGAGGGCGCCAGGTCCGCGACAAGCCGGACCAACTCTTCGACCATTACTCGGTCGAATACACCTTTGCCGACGGCACGCGGCTGATGGCCCAAGGCCGGCACATGAACGGGTGCTGGGGCTTTTTCGGCGACGTGGTCCACGGCACGAAAGGTTCCGCCGTTCTCGGCGAAGGGATTCGCCAGCCCCGCCTCTATAAATCGCACAATCAGACGCGCGACAATCAAATTTGGGAGTACAAGGGACCCGGGGGCAATGCGTACCAGGTGGAGCACGACATGTTGTTCGAAGCGATCCGCCGGGACAAGCCGTACAATGAAACGCAGCGGTGCGCCTATGCGGCGATGACCGGCATTCTCGGCCGCATGGCCGCAGAATCGGGTAAGGAGATAACCTGGGAGAAGGCGTTGGCCTCAGAGTTGGTTCTGGCGCCTGGGCTGGACGACTTTGCGATGGAGTCCGACCCGCCGGTCGAGCCGGACGCGCAAGGCAGCTATCCGATAGCCATGCCCGGCTTTACCAAGGTGCTTTGAGTGGCGGCGGAACTTCAGTCCAAACCGTCCAACTCTTCCAGCCAAAGCCGGATTTCGTTGTCGTACTCGCTGGCCAGATCGCTCTTGATCAACTGGCGATGGAAGCTGGCCGCGCCCTCCTTGACCAGGTCGGCCGCCTCGGCGCTGGGGAACCGCCGCATAGGGTCGGGTGCGACCAGACCGCGGCAGAAGCTCATCAGCAGATCGTTGCGAACTACCTCGTCGGGCAGAATACTCGATAGTTTTTGGGCGAGGAATCGTTTTGCTTCCAAGAGTTCCTGGACGTTCGCCTTTCCGGCAAACACCGGTTTACCTGCAAGCATCTCGATCAGAACGTAGCCGAGGCTGGCCAGGTCGCTGCGCGGCGAGCTTTCACTGCCTTCGAGCACTTCCGGGGCGGCGTAGGTAGGTGTGCAACTGCGTCGCGGCGGTGGATTGTCCGGCGCGAAGGCCGAACCGATATCGACTATCTTCGCGTTGCCGGTTCGTTTTAGCATGATGTTCGACGGCTTTATGTCGCCGTGAACGATCCCCTCGCGGTGCAACGCCGCAAGCGCCGCAAGGCAATCGCGCACCACGGCGATTGCAATACCCGGCTTCACGCGCGGATGTATCGCCCCGGCGGTGACGATTACCTGGTTGACGTACTTCCAGCGCCGGTTGCTCACGCGCTGGTACACCCGCTCGAGCATTTTTTTGGTAAGGAGTCGGGAAAGGTCGAAGCCGTCTACCCATTCCATTTCCATCATGCGGATGCGGCTGCGATCAACCCAGTTGTGCACGTCGAGCAGATTGTCCTGCTGAATTTGGGCCACTTGGGCGGCGACCTGCGCCATGCGTCCCATGGCCTCGTCGTAGGACCGTTCGTCGGTGTAGTGTTCGGGCGAGAAAATTTTCAGCGCCACCGGCAAAGTAAAATCGTCGGTGCCGCGCCGATTAGTAAGATAAACGACTCCCTGCCCTCCCTCGCCCAGCAGTTGGATCAACCGGTGGTGCTCGGTCCAACTTAAGCGTTGGTCTTTCAGGATCGTTTGGTATCGGCCGAGCAACTCGTCGGAGCATCGGACGGCCTGATGACCTCCCCACGTCCTGGTTGCACTGCCTTCGAGGAACGTCGTCGTGGCCATCTCTGGACCTCTTTATTGGTATGACAAATATGACGAATATGATGCCGGAGACACTGGGCACATTTTAACGGTTGTGGCCCGGCGGTGTCCAGAGCAGAAGTGGGAAGGTGCGGCCGCTTGCGGCTTAGCAGAAATTATTACGCGCCGAGCAAGCTCGACGGCTAAATGGGGTTTATTCCGCACGCGCCGGGCAAGCCCGGCCGCTACACCCCCTCCCCCCAAATCGGTGTGCCCGAGCCGCGAATCGGGAACCCAAGCCGCTTGTCGGATAGGTAATTGATAAGCGGCCGGCCGGCGAGCCAACGGCGCAGGTTCCGGCAGAACAACTCGGTCATCTTGTCGATTCGCCATGCACTTTGCCCGCCCACGTGCGGTGTGATAATCACCCCGGGCAGGTCCCAGAGTCTGCTGGTTATAGGCAGCGGTTCCGGCTCGGTTACATCCATCACCGCACCGGCAAGACGCCCGTTTTCCAGCGCCTCGACCAGGTCCGCCTCGACGACCAATGCTCCACGCGCTACGTTTACAAGCAGTGCATGGGGTTTCAGCTTCGCCAGCACCGCCGCGTCGATCAGCCCGCGAGTCGTCTGGTTAAGCGGCAGCGAGAGCACCAACACGTCGAGCAGCGGCAGCATGTCGAAAAGCCGATCGGCCGGCCAAAGCGACTCGACCCAGTCCGGTTTGTCGACCGGGAACATGTCGGTGGCGAGTATCCGGGCGTGGAACCCTCGAAGCAACTCGGCAAGCCGGCGCCCGACACCGCCAAGGCCGACGATTCCCACCGTGCTGCCGGTCAGATCGCCTGTAGGCCGGCGGATGAACTCCTTGCGCTGCTGAGCTTGGAAGAACGTCGGCAGGCTGCGGAACCAACCGGTTGTAAGCGCCACGGTGTGCTCGGCCACCTGGTCGGCCAAAACGCCAGATGCACTGGTCACCACGATGTCCGACTCGATCACCGGCGGCACCAGGCAGTGGTCCATTCCGGCGGCCGAGGACTGTATCCACCGCAGGCGTCCCCGACGGACTACACCTTCCCAATCGACCGGCACTTTGGCATGACCGCAGAAGACGTCGGCGTCGAAAAGTTCTTCGGCAAGGCGTTCCTGGCCGGCGTCGATTACCTCGGCTTCCGGTGCAGCGGCGGCGATCTGCTCGCAATGGTGTTTCTGTACCGGATAGCAGAGGACGATTTTCATATTTTCCATCTTCCCTTATTACACATTCACTGTAAATGGGTTATAATGATAGATGGCACGACAACGGCAAAGGAGGTTCCCCTGAATTCCAAATCCATATTCATATTCAAAACGTTTCAAATCGGCACGGCCGCCGTGGTGATGATGGTGGTTCTGCGGTTGAGTATCGGTTGCCACTTCCTCTACGAGGGGGTGTGGAAGATCGCCCATCCGGAGTTCTCGGCCGATGGGTTCCTCACCCAGGCCAAGGGTCCGGCCGCCTGGATTTTCTACGCCATGATATCGGATATCGACGGACGCGAGCGGCTGAAGGTCGCCGACGGCGCCACCGGCAAATGGTATGCCGACCGTTGGCAAAAATTGCAACACAAAACTGTGCGTAAATACCGGCTCGACGACCGGCAGGCGACCGAAACGCAAGAGATATACCAACGGTTCGCCGACGGGTTGGTCGGCTACCTGGAAGAGAACAGCGAAGACATCGCCCAATACTTCAACAGCCTGGACCGATTCCAGGCGGCCCGTGCGGCGGGAAACAATGGCGCCGCGTATCAGAAAAAACGCACTTGGGACCGGCAGCAGGAATTACGCAAAGAGGCCAACCAGTGGCTCTCGGCCGTCGATGAAATGGAACTCGCTTACCACAACGCATTGTGGAGTGCGCTTAGCGAAGACCAGCGGCAGCGCGGCGCCTTGCCGGTGGGATGGACGATGAGCGACCTGATAAACTTTGCGGTGACATACGGTCTGACGGCGATCGGCGTGTGCCTGGTGCTCGGCCTGGCCACACGTCCGGCGGCACTTGGCGGGGTGGCGTTTTTGACATTCGTGCTGCTCACGCAGCCGCCGTGGCCGACCATTTATCCGCCGGCTCCGGAGGTCGTCGGGCACGCAATGCTCGTTGACAAGAACTTCATCGAACTGGTCGCCTTGCTGGTGGTCGCCACGACCGCCGTCGGGCGATGGGGAGGGCTGGACTACTTCGCTGAGAATTACGTTATTCGAGCGTACAAGTCACTTAAAGAAAAACTAACAATACGGGAAATCGAATGAACCTGACCCCAGAAGAAAAAGCCGTCGGCAAGGAAAACTTCTGTGCCGCCATCGGCAGCGACGTGAAGAACAAAAGCGGTGAAAGTCGGCGCGACTTCCTCAAGCAAGGTATTATGGCCGGGCTGGTCTCCGGCGGCGGGCTGGGTGCGTTTTACTTCGGCTACGAGGCCTCAGTGCCGAACCCAGTGCGGGTAGGCGTTATCGGCGCCGGCGACGAAGGCAGCGTGTTGATCGGCGCGATCAACCCGAAGTTCATCGAGGTCAAGTCGATCTCCGACATCCGCCCGTACAACGTCTACCGTGCATTTCACGGCGACCACTACAGCCCAAATGCGCTGAAGGTCCGCTGCGGGTTGATCGAGAAGTACGGTTGGGCCAACGAACAGCAGGCCAGGAAAAACGTTAAGGTCTACGGCGACTACCGCGAGCTGATCGAAAACGCCAAGCGGGACAACCTCGAGGCGGTGATCATCGCGTTGCCGTTGCACCTGCACGCACCGGCGGCCGTGGCGGCCATGCGGGCAGGCTTGCACGTGCTGACCGAAAAACTCATGGGACACAGCGTGCACGAGTGCAAGGAGATGGCCCGGGTGGCCAACGAAACCGGACTGCACCTGGCCACCGGACACCAGCGCCACTATAACATCCTGTACGAAAACGCGGTCGATCAGATTCGTCGCGGACTGCTGGGCGATTTGCACTACATCCGGGCACAGTGGCATCGCGGCAACATGCCAGGCCGGGATAGCTGGCAGCAGCCGATGCCCGAGAAGGTCAAGCCGAAGGATAAACTAGCGAAAAAGCTGGGCGAGAAACTGAAAAGCTGGAAGCGGAAACTCTCCAGTGTGAAAGACCCGCGAGAGATCGACAGATGGTCGAAGATGGTAGCACAGGTCGAGGCACAAATATCCGACGAGGTGCTCGGTGCGACTGCCAAGGATTTTGGTTATCAAGACAAAAAAATAAAGGACGCCGACGGCAAGGTGATCTACGACCGCCCGGCCGTCGAGGAGTTGATCCGCTGGCGGCTTTGGGATCGGACCGGCGGCGGGCTGATGGCCGAGTTGGGCAGCCACCAGCTCGACGCGGCCAGCATATTCATCTCGGCCATGCACGGCGGCGAAAAGCAGTATCCGCTGAGCGTCGCGGCGGCGGCCAACCGGCCGATCTTCCCGGCAGACCGAGACGTGGACGACCATGTATACTGCCAATTCGAGTTCCCCTTGCCAGACTACGACCCGAAGGACCCGAACAACTCGCGCAAGAAGATCGGCGTGCAGTACGCGTCGATCAACGGCAATGGGTTCGGCGGCTACGGCGAGATGGTCTTCGGCACCGGCGGGACGTTGATCCTGGAGCGTGAGAAGGAAGCGATGCTCTTCAAGGACTCGGCCACCGGCAGCAAGATCAAGGTGACAAGCGGCCGCGGCGGGCCGACGATGGACACCCAGGCCAGCGGCGACGAGCAGTCGGCGGCGGTCGGGAAGATGGCCACGCTTGAGGTCAGTCGCGGCTATACCGAGGAGGAGGAGCACTGGGCGTGGTGCATCCGCAACCCGTCGCCGGAGAATCTGCCGAGGTGTTATCCGAAGGTCGCGCTGGCCGACGCGGTAATCGCATTGACGACGAACATCGCCGCTCGCAGTGGGCAGCGGATCGAATTCAACAAAGAGTGGTTCGAGATCGACAGCGACGCGACGCCCGAGGGTGTCAAGCCGGACATTAAGCGGTACAATGCTTAGCGTTTAGCGGCCGTCGGCACGACGGCCAAAATCGGGGTGCAAGTTCAAGGCCGTCGTACCGATGGCCGCTAAACGTGTGATTACAAACTTCAATAAAGGAGCCTCACATGGAAAAATGGCCAATTGGTGTTTTTGCCAGTATCGACGCCGGCTTGGGCGTCGATCTTGACGTTGCACACGAGCTGGGTGTGCCTACCGTACAGCTTCATGCCCCGAAAAAGGAGACGCGAACTCCGCAGCACGCCGAGCAGTTTTTGGCCCGGTTGGAAAAATTGGGGATTCGCATCACGGTGGTCTTCGGCGGGTTCGAGGGCGAAAGCTACGCCGATATACCGGCGACCGCCCGAACTGTCGGCCTTGTCCCGCCGGGAACACGTGCCGAGCGTACGCGGGAGATGAAAGAGATTGCCGACTTCGCCAAGCTGCTGGGCATCGATGCCGTGGGGTTGCATTTGGGTTTTATTACCCACGACACCACCGATCCGATCTACAGCCAGGTGGTGGACGTTACACGCGAGGTTTGCGACCATTGTAAGGCCAACGGACAGCGGTTCCACCTGGAGACCGGCCAGGAGTCGGCCGAAGGGCTGTTGCAATTCCTCGCCGACGTGGATCGAGACAATCTGTTTGTAAACTTCGACCCGGCCAACATGATTTTGTACGGCTCCGGCGAGCCGATCGGGGCGCTGCGCAAAGTCGGCCGCTACGTGCGGAGCGTTCATTGCAAGGACGGGAAATGGGCCGAGAAACCCGGCCATGAGTGGGGCGCCGAGGTGCCGTTGGGCGAGGGCGACGTGGGCATGGAAAACTTCCTCCGCACGCTCGACGAAATCGGTTACGACGGGCCGCTTACCATCGAGCGTGAAATCCCGCAAGAGCCGCAGCGGCAGAAGGAAGAGATCGGCCGCGGTATCAAGTTGCTTGAGAAACTTAAGGCGAAAATCGGATAACACCATGCCGAATCTCACAATGGAAACCTCTCACAAGCTGGGAGTGAACGAGGCCGTCCGACGATTGAAAGAAAAATTCGACTCTGTGCGTGAATCATTCGGCAGCCAGGTAAGCGAGCTGCGCGAGGAGTGGGACGACAGGGTGCTTTCGTTCGGTTTCAAAACGGTCGGCATGAATATCTCAGGCACGGTCACGGTGGAAGATTCCACGGTGATGCTTGCCGTCAGTTTGCCGTTGGCGGTGGCGCTGTTTAAGGGCATGATCCAGAAGCGTATTCGCGAGGAATTGGGCGAGTTGCTAACGTGAACCGCTTTTACATCGCCGCCGTCGTTCTGCTGCTGGCCGCAATCTGTATGTCGGCTGCATCTGCCACGGCCGTTGCACAAACGGACGAAACACCCGTTGCAACCCAGCAGGAAACTCAGCCGGACGAGCTGCAAGTCCGTATCGACCGGTTCTTCGGCGATTGGTTGGTCAAGCCGTTGTCCAAAGTATTGTTCTTCGACTTTTGGACCGAGCAGTGGCTCGGCACGAGCGTGCCGGCAGTGATAATATGGCTTTCGTTCGGTGCGGTCTTCTTCACAATCCGCATGGGATTCATGGCTCTTCCGTTTTTAGGTGCAAAACGCTAGAAACACGGCCTTCAGGCCGGCGGCCATCTCGCGTAGCTCGGCGATGCTCCGCTGGACCGCTTCCGAGGCCCGGTTCAGGTCCAGAATCAGCCGGCTGAAGAGTGTGCC
>DAOWNK010000281.1 GCA_030642635.1 Pirellulales bacterium | reverse complement strand
GGCACACTCTTCAGCCGGCTGATTCTGGACCTGAACCGGGCCTCGGAAGCGGTCCAGCGGAGCATCGCCGAGCTACGCGAGATGGCCGCCGGCCTGAAGGCCGTGTTTCTAGCGTTTTGCACCTAAAAACGGAAGAGCCGGTATTCTTCCACAATCACCGGTGCAGGCGCCGGTTGGCCGACGACCGGCCCCTGCGGTGGTTCCTGCAACGCTTTGATTACCCGTGTGCTGACGCCCTGCTTGTGTAGAAAGATCACGTCCTCGGTCTTCGGCGGCGAAGCAACGCCGTTTGTACGGATGTGGCTGACGATCAACTCGTCGTCTACCCCGGCGGCGGTCATGGCCGCCACGTCGTCCATCGAGACGGCGCCTGCGGCGAGTTGCCGCCCGAGGCGTTGTTCGATCATTGCACGGTTTTGTGCCTCGATCCGGTCCAGTTCATCTCCGACGGCCGCCCCGGTCAGCGCCCCGACGCCGGCGCCAATAGCTGCGCCGGCCCCGGCGTTTCCAACCGCGCTGCCGACAATGGCGCCGGTGCCCGCACCAAGCAGCCCGCCGAACAGCGCACCCTGATCGGACCGGTACGGCGACCGGCAGCCGACGCTCAGCAGTGTCGCCGGAAGAATAATCGTTGCGAGCCACACGGCGGTTCGATTCATGACAAAACTCCTTAACCAGCAATTGAAGGTTGGTAATAACCGCATTCATGCGGTTGTTGCCGCGCAGCACGACCCGATAAATCGGGTCACTACGAACAAGCGGCTGAACGATGGCGGGATTATTGATGTATCGAACCATCACGTCAAGACAAATTGGGGTGTCTGCGCAAAGCAAGGCAGCGATTCCGATTGTTCCGGTTTTAACGGAAGTTCCGGCTGGGCAAAGGCCGATATCTGTTTTAACAAGGACCGCAGTGTGGAAGGTCTGTATTTACCCCCAATACGAGGTATTTAAGATGAAGTTCATCAGATATCTAATTTGCGGCTTGCTGGCTGGAGGTTTTTTGTTGGCAGCCACGGCCGGCAATACATCGGCACAAACCGATCTGTTCACCGGAGGGCCGGCCGGAGCGTCGGCCAGGAGCGATTGGTCGCAGCGTGTGCTGCGGCGTGAGCGGCCGGCCGGCTCTCCGGTGCGGACGGCGGCCATTCCGCCATGGGAACGGCAATTTCGACTGGTCGCCGACGAGGAACCAGTGCCGGACGATGCGTACGACGCCGACGGTCTTGGTGCTGATGTCACGGATTCACCGGAAATGGTCCCGCCGGGTATGGATTCACCATACCCGACCTACAACGACTGGGGCGATCCCAGCGGCCAGTGCGATTCGTGCTGCGAGGACTACGGCCAGTGCGGCGGCGGTTGTGGCGGCGGCTGGGCCGGATATGGCCCCGGCTACGGTGGACACGGCGGACACGGCATGATGAGGCCGGGTTGGCATCGGGGTTGGTGGATGCGCGACCTGTCGCTGTTTGCCGGCGTGCATGGCTTCAAGGGTCCGCTCGATCAGGGCGAAAACGGGAATTTCGGGTTCCAGGAAGGTGCAAATATAGGTGTGCCGTTGGGTATTGCCGCCGTCGGTTTCCAAGCCGGAGTGGTCGCCGTACAGAGCAATTTTGAAGGCGACAATGTCGAAGGTGGCCATCGCGACGACCACGACCAGGTATTCTTCACCGCCGGTCTGTTCCGCCGTGCATTGTGCGGTGGCCTTCAATGGGGAGTAGTTTTCGACCTGATGCACGACAGCTACTACCAAGATGGAAGCACCGACCTGAAACAGCTTCGCACCGAAGTCGGCTACGTCATGGCAGGTGGACGTCGTGAGATCGGTTACTTCGGGGCGTATGGACTCGATAAAGAGCAAATCTTCGAGGGCCAAAGGTCTAGCGGCTGGTTAGACCCGACCGACATGTTCGCCGTGTACTATCGACGTTATTTCGAGGGCGGCGGCGACGGCCGGTTCTGGGCAGGGTTCACCGGCCGCGGTGACGGGCTGCTCGGGGCCGACCTGCGCGTGCCGCTCGGTAAAAACTGGGCGGTGGAAAACCGCGTAAACTACCTGATCCCGAAGGAAGGTCGCAACGAAGGCGGCCAAAAGCAGGAATCGTGGGGACTGACCGTTCAGTTGGTTTACTACTTCGGCCAACCGGCACGATGCGTACGCAACAGCCCGTTCCGGCCGATGATGAACGTGGCCGATAACTCGCTGTTTATGGTCGATCGGTTGCAATAGGAGTGGGTAGTTTTCGTATTAGTTTGTTTAGCCCCGGCGTCCTTCCGGCAAGCGTGTATGAATTGTTTTGAGGGGTGTGGTATTGTTGGCTGTTGACGCAGAACCCTGTGGAGGACGGCTGATGAGTACCAAGAGGAGGCGGGAACTTCCTGCACGGCTGGAGGACGCTCGGCGTAGGTTCGAGCGGTGGAGGTGGGCGCGGAAGGTGCGTCTGCCGCCACTGCCGGCTTTGTGCCCGGGGCGACTGCCGCTACGACGTTCCTCGAATTGCCCGCCGCCGCGTGGGCGGGCTCTGGTGAATGCACGCTGGAGTTGGAGGACGCCGGCGGGGTGAAGATGCGGGTTCACCTGAAAGGCTTCGCGGCGCCCGACAATAATATCTGCGAGCGTGCCCTGAAGAAGGCGATTCTGCACCGCAAGAATTCTCTATTCTATAAGACCGAAAACGGCGCCCACGCCGGCAAAGGTTTTGCAGGTTTGCCGGAAGGACACTGGGTTCATAGGCCGGGCGTTCAACATTCTTAATCGGGTTCCTTGTAAAATGGCCTTGCTTGACGGCCCAGTTGAAGGCCCGATTGACGGCCCAGACTGCCCCCAGTTTGTAGTTGTCACTGCTGTCTGAATGGTACTCGTCCAGCCGGGTTTCTACGTGGTAGGGCTTTAGATCACAGATCCTCCGCCGGGGTCCGATGCTTTCGCGTAAGCTGTTCAGATGATCGACGTACCAGTCATAGGTGCGGGGGGCCCGGTGGTTCTTGGTCCAGGCCCAGAATTTCTGCAGTAGTTCCGCTACAGTAGTATCGCCGCCCAGGTCCTCTTGACAGTCGGCCATCAGTTCGTGATACTTCTCGAAGGCTTCAGCTTTGTCTTTGCCAAAGATTGATCTGTCTGCCGTTGAGTTCGACGTACCACGACTTTTTCTGCCTCTTGTAGAACGGTTTTCTCATGCCTTCGGTCCTTTCATCCGTTGTTGATTTATCGGCCGGTATGGTCCGCGTGCGGACCAAATCGTTTTCCGACCGATGGTGACGGTCACGATCTGCGTAACGAAAACGCGGACCAAAACACGGACTTTTGGAGAAAATGGCCAATAAGATGTCGCCCTAAGTCGATACAATCAAACGACTTGCCCCCTTCGTCTAGTGGCCCAGGACATCGGATTCTCAGTCCGAAGGCAGGGGTTCGACTCCCCTAGGGGGTACTGTTGTAATTCCATAGAGTTGCACCGGATCGCTCTGAGCACTTGTCAGCAAGGGCTTTTTGCGTTTCGTGGGACTCGGTGGGATTCGGTAAGGCTTGGTATCGCGCCGGATTTTGCGCCGCCCGATTTGTCGCCACCGGCATCGTCTCGACCTGGGGGAGTGCGATCGATTGGTTTCTCGCGCTGCCCCGCTGCACCTTACCATGCTGCTTGGTTTTGGGGGCGCGGACGATAAACCGTTCCCGCTCCCAGTTCACCTCCGACCAGAGCAAACCGACCAACTCGGACGGAATTCGCAAGCCGGCAAACCTCGCCAGGGCGATGGTGAGTCGCTGCAATGAGCTGCGGCACTCATTGAGCAAGAGCCGCGTGTTTTCCAGGATGACATAGTGCTGCCGGTCCGGATTGACTTGCGCCGGGGTCGCAATGTCCGCAAACGGGTTTTCCGGCTCTTCCGTTTTTAGGTGCAAAACGCTAGAAACACGGCCTTCAGGCCGGCGGCCATCTCGCGTAGCTCGGCGATGCTCCGCTGGACCGCTTCCGAGGCCCGGTTCAGGTCCAGAATCAGCCGGCTGAAGAGTGTGCC
>DAOWNK010000119.1 GCA_030642635.1 Pirellulales bacterium | reverse complement strand
GCAGGGATGCCACGGCGGTGCCTCCGTCCGTTGCCTGGGGGGGCGGCACGGTAGCCCGCGCGGTGGGTGGGGTCAGCTCGGCGCGGTAAAGCGCGCGTCCAGACCTGCCACGACGTCGTTCAGATCGCGAAACGGCTCGAATCCGGCACCGCGCTGCGCCAGCTCCTCGGCCAGCGTCTCCTTCGCGAAGGCAAAGTCCGCGGCGATGGCGCCACAGGTGTCCGAAACGCGGCCGTTGCCGATGTGGATGCACACCGCGCCCGGGTTCGCCTCGCGCCACGCGCCGATCATAGCCCGGGAACCGCTGAGGCCGAGCAGCTTGTACTGCGGTTCCATGACGGGGTTCGCCTGGGCATCAAAGGGATATTTCACCACCGAGGCGAAGAAGAAGTAGGACGACGGATGGTGGCAATCCGTACAACCGGTCGCGCCCAAAGCGGCGCCCGCCGGATACACGTCGTGGTTGTACTTGTGGACGTTCCCGTAAGGCGAGGCCTCCCAGAGCCGTTTCTCCATTACGCGATACTCGGTGCCGGAGGTGTATATCCGGTCGTTCATCACCCACACCACGTGCTTGCCGTCCATCGGATAGCTCGTTTGCTCGAGCATGTGGGTGACTTCGGCAATCAGGGCGTCGATCTCCTGCGGTCGATTCACCTCGATCACCTCGTCGCCGTTATCGTCCTTGATCGCGGCGAGTTGTGGGTAGTTTTTCGGATTCTTTTTGTGGGCGGCCCACATCTTGTAAATATCGCTCATCTTCGGCTGCATCAGACCGGGCTGCCCCTCCACCTCGATGGCCGGCCAAGTGGTATGGGTGCGATTGACCGGATAGATTTTGCCCTTGTAGCGGGCCAGCACCGGGCGGAAAAGGTCCGTGGGTTTGTCGTCGAGGCCCATCATCACCAGTTGGCCGAAATGGTTCCAATACTGCATGTCAGGACCGTAAAAAGTCCACAGGTGCTTGCCCTTGGCAGGGATTTTAGCACCCGGATTGAACACGTCGCTAGCCTGGAGTCGCACGGCTTTCACCGCCCGCTGAGGCACGTGGCAGGTCTGGCAGGCGATCTTATCGAGATGGAACGGCGGTAACCAGTCGTGACGCGCCACCGGGGCGCCGAGTCGGCCGGTAGTGTGGCAACTGGCGCAATCGCGGACGGTGTTGTCCAGGTCGTCGCGAACGTAGCCCGCCGGGTCATCGCCCTTGCCAATCTGGTGTGCTTCGTAGCCGTTGATCCGTGGATCGGAGGCGTGGGAGCCGGCGGGATGGCAATCGATGCACTTCAACCCTGCCCGAAGATGCACGTCGGTGCGGGGTCGAAAGTTCGCCCCACGATTTTTCCAGCCACGCGTGGCATGGCAGGCGAGGCATGACTCGTTTCGCGGCTCAAGCACGATGTGCGGTGAGAGTGTGCCGTCGGGATTGAATTTCGAGGCGTCGTAGTTCACCTTCACCGGCGCGCCCCCTTTCACCGAGCCGGTCACGGCGGCCAGCCCGGCTCCCGCGGTCGCCGCCCAGCGGAAGTTGAGCGCCTTGATCTGCTTGTTCCTCTCGCCAATGTCGTATTCCGGCATGTGGCACATGAGGCAATCGGCCTCTACAACGCCGGTCTCGCTCCATCGGGCCTTATAGTAGTCGCCGTCAAAATTGTTATCGCCACCGGCCGTCAGGCCGTTGGCCGGGTCGGCCATACAGCGGTCGTAGCGCTTGCCGTCGCGGTCCAACTCGGCCACGCCGCCGCCCGGGTGGCAGGTGGCGCAGCCGGCGGCCATGAAACCGAACGACGTCAAATCGATCGTCTTCGGCGACTCATTCTTCTTCGGCGACAGGTACCTAAACAATGGACCGGGTGTGGACCACGTACCGCCGTACATCCCCGGGCTGAGCACCCACCTACAGCGGTCCGCCTGATCCGGCGTCGGATCGTGCCCCTTCCCCATAGTAAAGTGGTAGCCCTGGGTGATCGTCTCGTAATCGTGGCACTTCCCGCACGTTTGCTTCGGCGAGTACGGCTTGTCCGCGTTCGCACCATGCACCGGGTCGATGACGTTGCCCTCCGCGTCGAGCAGGTGGAAGGCCGGACAGACCCCTTCGGCGGAACCCCGCCGCACCTCTCCCGAGAACACTTGGCTCGCCCACCCAGCCAATAAGGACAGCATAACCACACCAAGCGTTATTGTTGACTTTGACATTATCCCAATCCTGAAAATTCGGACCAAAGGCATATCAACGCCGACACAGATTATGAAATGTAGTCGGCGCGAGAGCATTTGTCAACAAGTCACCGCAAGTTCACTTCCCCCTTCCCTCTTCCGCCTTTTCCCTCGCCTCCTCCGCCCAGGGATTGTCCGGCGAGAGGTCCAAAAACTTCCGCCAGTGCGACTCCGACTCCTCGCTGCGGCCCCGCTCGTCCAGCGACCGGGCAAGGTGGTAGTGCACGTCGGCATAATCGGGGTGATAGGCCAACGCGCCCTCGAACGCGGCAATCGCCAGATCGTGCCGGCCCGTCTCGGCCAACACGCAGCCGAGGTTCGCACGGGCCTCCACGTAATCTTCGTCCAACTCGATCGCCGTGTAGTATCGTTCTCTGGCCGCCGACGCATCGCCCTGGCGGTATAGCAATTCGGCCAATTGGAAGCAAATCTCCGGCGTCGGTCCGGCGGCCGCCATTGCGGCACGATACATATCGGTCGCGGCGTCGAGCCGGCCGTTCTCTTCCAACTCGGCCGCCATGCGGCACATCTCCTCGGGCGAGGCGGGCGGCGGTGTGGGTTCAGCCTCGGGGAGCGAAACGGACGGCTCGGCAACGTCTGACTCGAAATCGAGCCGCAACTGCCCGCCCGGCTCGATTAGCCCGTCGCCGGCTCGCAACAGGATGTCCTTGCCCTCGACGATCACCGATAGCTGTGCGAGCGGCCGCTCTACGCCCGGCAGCCATTGGGCCAACACATCGAGCTTCTGCTCGATCTGCCGCGGCGAGACACCGGCGGCCAACAACTCCGCAAGGCGACGTGCGGCAGCCACCTCCTGAAAATCGAAGTACGGCAACCGCCGAACCTCGCGGACCGGAACTATCAGCCCGCGGCGGCGCCAGCGACGAATCACCGCCACCGGCACGCCGAGCAACTCGGCCAACATAGCCGGCGTGTAAAGACGATGGATGTCATGCTCATCGTCGACCAGCCCGAGCCGCTGCCAAAGCTGTGTCTCGGTAACAATCTCGATTGCACCGCTGCGGACGGCCTGAAGCGTCGGTTCGTCGAACCACTCGTCCAGGCCGTCGGCCTCGGGCACGGGCAACTCGTGCTGGCCGACCACCGCCAGGTGTACCGACGTATCGGGCCGCTCCACTACAATTGCCCCATGTTGCCTGGCCAACTGCGAGGCTTCTCGCTTGGACATGCCGGCCAACTTGCCGACAAATACTACGCGTTTGCCTTGGAGGATTTGTTGTGGTTCGTTGGGCATGTGAGATATTGCTGTTGATATCTGTACATAAAAAAACGCCCCAGGACTGCGGTCCCGGGGGAAATGGCTGAGCGATTTCCACAATCCCCCGGGACCGCAGTCCCGGGGCGTTTCAACTTTCACCGATGGTTTAATATAATACCGAAGCCAACCCAATTAGCTTCGCCCACAGCGGGCAAACTGTCAAGCGGTGTGGGGATTTTACATTTCCACCGAGTGGGGTATAATTTGGAGTTCTGCGAGAAGGAGATAATATGTCAAGTAAAATGGAAGTATTAGCGCTTGAATTGCTCAGCCTGCCGGCGTCGACTCGTGGAGAGCTAGCCTTGCGGTTGATTCACAGCCTCGATGAAACCGAAACCCATGAAGTCGACAACCGTCTACTGGAAGAAATCGAGCGGCGCGACGCAGAAATCAAAAGCGGAAAGGCAACATGCATTCCGGCAGAAGAAGTCTTCCGTGAACTCCGGGAAGAGGTAGGATGAAACGGATCGTCTTCCATGCAGAAGCTAAAGCTGAGTTAAAGTCTGCCGCACGATGGTATGAAAAGCGAGTTGTGGGACTCGGTGCATCATTTCGTGAAGAATCAGAAGCCGCAGCTTCACGGATAGCCTCATCACCGGAAGCGTTCGGTGTTGTATCCGGTGATATCAGGTGCCATCTCTTGCACCGCTTTCCCTACGGCCTGTTTTACCGGATTCAGTCCGATCGCATTTTCATTCTGGCGGTCATGCACCTACATCGCGATCCCGATTACTGGAAAGAACGCGTTTAGGAGTCGTTTTCACCGTCAGTCTCGGCCGTTTTGTTTTCGGCGCATTACGTACTCGAACCGCCCTGCGACGGATACGTCTCCGGCTGCTGTGCCGGCTCCGCTGCCTCCAACGGCTGCGGCGTGGTGCCGGGCTGTACGGTGGGAGTTACGTCGGCACCGCCCGACTGAGTTGATGGAACGGCGGCCTGGATCGGCTGCACCGCCGCCGGCGCCGGCGACACCACGGTAGCCGGTGCGGTGGGACAGCAAGTCGGCATCGGGTTGCCGCACGGATCGATCGGAACGTAGCAGCATGTCACTTGCGGTACATAGTACGTGTAAGTGACCGGGATACGCTTCTCTACGCAACGCGGCACGCGGATCGTCTCCTGTACGGCGACCATCCGGCACACACGGTGCGGCACCTTCTCGACTCGCTCCTCGTAGACCATCCGACGGGTAGTCACCGGGACCTTGCGGACCCGCTGCTCCTGGACCATTCGGCACACCTGGTACGGCACCGTGCGGCAGACCTTCTCCTGCTGGTACCGGCAGACCTGCACGGGCACTTGCCGGGCGACCGTCTGCTGACAGTACGTGGTCACCGGCGTCTGTTGGGCGACGACGTTCGGGCGCCATACACGTTGCACTTCGTACCGACCACGAGGGGTTTGCACCCAGTACAACCCGCCTCGCCGATACGTTGTCACGCCGGTGCACGGATCGACGGCACAATTGGCCGGCTGCCAGCGGAGCCGAGTTTTCGGCAGCCCCGGTTTGAGAACCGTCTGCTCGGTGTAACAACCCTGGTCGACGTAGTCGGTCTGCATCGTGGTGACCGGCCGCATTACCGTATGGTACTCGGTCCGATAGGACGTTTCGTAGACCGGCTTTAAGACCGTGTGGCACTCCTGGCGTTGGCAGGTTTCCCAAACCGGGCGGCAAACGGTGTACCGCTCCTCGCGGGTACTGGTCTCGACTACCGGTCGGGCAACCGTGTAACGATGCTCGCGGTAGTTCGTCTCCCAAACGGGGCGATAGCGTGTGACCTGTCGTTCTTCGCAGACCGTCTCGTACTCGATGCGGTAAGCGGTCGCTTGCTGCTGCTGGTAGGCGGTCTGGTACACGAGCCGATAGGCCTGACCGTCGCAACACGTCGCAGGAACCGACGAGAAACAACAACACTGGGCCGCAGCCGTGGCGGCCCACAATGCCAGAATAGGCACGGCGGAAAACATTTTGACGGGTACGTTCATTTTGGATTCACCTTTCAATAATTAAAAGACCATCATATATGAGTCTGCCAGATAATATAGCACACTGCAAATGGTTTTAGTGATCTGAGGTGGTGAAAATATCCGTTAGTCTAAGCAGTATAAGGAGTTAGGAATTCCAGAAAAAATTTCAAGTTCACCGGCCGCCTCGCCGAGCTGAAAGTTTAACACCTCGATGCAACTCCTTTTGTAACAGCAACTTGCGACACAACTTTACCTAACCGGTACGAGTGGACACCTATGCACTGTGTGGCACGGCTTGCAAAGCCGCAAGCGGCTGGATTCAGACTTCCCCCTTCCACCTTCCCCCTTCCACCTGTCACAATGTTCCGTATGCGATTGCTCGATCTGACACTTCCCGCCGCGGCCGAGAACCTTGCGCTTGACGAGGCACTGCTGGAAGAGGCCGAAGAGGCCGGCCGGCCGACCGAAACATTGCGATTTTGGGAACCGCAGCAACCGATGATCGTGTTGGGCCGGTCGTCGAAGATCGACGACGAGGTGCACCGCAACGCCTGCCGCAAGCCGGCCGTGCCCATCTTTCGTCGTGTAAGCGGCGGCGCGGCGATTGTTACCGGCCCGGGCTGCATGATGTACGCCGTGGTGCTCAGCTACCCGGCGCGGCCGGAGTTGCGGACACCCGATCGTGTTCACCGGTTCGTGCTGGGCGCCATGGCCGCTGCGCTTAAGCCGTTGGCGCCCGGTGTACAGCGCCGCGGGATCAGCGACCTGGCCGTTGGGGAGTTGAAGTTTTCCGGCAACAGCGTCCGCTGCAAACGCGACCACTTGTTGTATCACGGCACGTTATTGTACGACTTTCCGCTGGAGTTAATCGACCGCTGGTTGTCAATGCCGCCTCGGATGCCTGAGTATCGCGGCGGTCGTTCTCATGCTGCATTTATGACGAACCTACCGCTGCCGGCGGCGGTGATTCGCCGGGCGCTGATCGACGCCTGGGACGCAACCGAGCTGTACGGAAAGTTGCCCGAGCGGCGCATCTCGCGGCTGATTGCCGAAAAATACATTTAGCCCGCCGTGAATACACGGCGGGTAACGCCTGCGCCACCGGCAATTGGTTGCCCCGGGTGTATTCACCCGGGGCTAAATATGGGAATAACGGCAAAACCCCGTTTTTTGACCTAGAATTATAGAAGTGGGTCTACCAGTAGATATTAAATCAGCGGAAACTTATGCCGTACGTCGAACAAGCCGTTTTTACGTCGGTTGGGACAGATCATTCGGCCGGTTATCGGGTTGTAGCAAAGAGTCCCGGCGTGTGCGAGGCGGACGCCGTGGAACTGGCCGCTTGGGGACCGTCGCACGACTCGATGCTCGATTTGGACCCCGACGCGGTGAGCCTGAACTTCTATCCGCTACCCAGCGGGACGTTTTGCATCTCGCAGACCACACATGCCGGCTGGGAGTACGGCGCACACGGCGGCCATCGGGCATATACGCAGTGCCTTATCGTACCGACGGACGTGCTCGGGCAATTTGCCGACAACCCGTTCGCGTTGATTCAAGCCGCACTGGCCGACGGGATGTTGCACGTGTACGAGCAGGCGCCCAGCCGACTCGAACCGCTGCACCTGTCCGCCACTGCCGCGCCGGTAGACCATGTGTTGCTCGCCCGGCTGGCGACCGACCCTGGTGCTCAGCAGATGGCAGTACTGGTTCAGGCAGTGCTCAATTCGACCTGCGTGGCGGTCTCTGGCACGCCGTCGGCGGCCGAGTTGATTGCCGGGCTGTTTAGCTGCTTGCCGATTGAGTGTCGCCGTGCGTTCTCGTTCTCAACCGGGCTGAAGTTTTCATCGCACAGGGCGTTTCGTATCATCGCCGTCTCCGACGACCCGGCCGAGCAGCAGTGGGTTGCACATCATACGAACGTGACCGTGCTGCGGCTTTCCAACAACATGCCGGTCCCCTCGATGCCGATCGACGGCTGGGCAGGATTGATCGGCCGGGTGCTGGCGTCCGGCCGAATACCATTCTTGGACGCACAGCTATCGAAGCAGAGAGTTCAACTAACCACCGACGACCTGCCGGCGCTCGGGCTGCAATTGCTCGAAGAATTCGACGCATCGGAATTGCAAACCGATCACCAGCCGGGCGGCGAGAATCCGGCTGCACCCGACGGTATTCAGCGGGCACATGCGGCTCATCGTCAGTTCGAGAAGAGTTCAGGTACGGCGACCGTGGAAAAGATTAAGGTGGTCGGACCGTCGAAAACACTACAGCCTGCCACTGCGGAGATGCTCGAAAAGTTGGAACGTCTCGACGAGTTGGTCTGCGAGGCAATCGCCGGGCAGAATGATGCGATTGAGCAACTGCAAACGCTTTGGCCGCAGGCTCTCGCCGAACTGGACGACGAGCCGGCGGCCGAATCGCGCGAACAGTACATGCGCTATGCGCTGTCGCTTTGGGAGAACTGCGTCAATGCCGACGGTGTACGCAACCCCGCCGGCGCAGTACAAGCGCTCGACGTGCTTTGCGTGCTGAATCGCGTTTAGCGGCCGTCGGTACGACGGCCTGAATGCAAAGCACGTTTAGCGGCCGTCGGTACGACGGCCTGAGTAAGCCGCCGTACCGGCGGCTGCTAAACACTTTGACGTTCCGGCGATTGTAAACCGCGATTAACTTATTCAACGACCTTGTAAACCGCGTCGTGCTCGCGGGCGTGCTCGCTCACCTTGAAGGCGACGTTCTGCCCGACCGTGGCCTCTTCGACCACCCGGCCGTCAATCTGCATCGACTCGATCTTCTGCAGAAAGTCGCTGGTGTGGCCCTTGATGCGTACCGTGTCGCCCAGCGACAACACATCCTGCGTAATCTCGATCGCCGCGACGCTGATCTTGCCGAAGTAATGGGTAACCTTGCCGAGTTCAACTTCCGCCATCGGCCCGTCCTCCATTGGTAATAGCCATAGGAAAATCTCCTGATGGCCATTATAACCGCCGGGGTGAATTATTCATAGATGGATGCAAGATATATCTCGTCCAGCCGCCGGGTTTACCGGTGAAATTGATTGGAGTTGAATGCCCAAAGCGAGCGGTCGCTGGTGCTGACGGCACAACAACCGCTCTCCAGTGCCCTGTGTATCGTGTTGAGGTTGTAGACCAGCCCGCTGGCAATCCGTGGAATGTGCAGGCTGCGGAACCGGTCAACGACCTCAATGGCGGCCACACCCGGCAACAGTTCGACGGCGTCGGGCTTCGACTTTTCAATCACGCCCAGACCGCGGTCGACGGCTCGTGTGTCTTGTAGAAACAGTCGCACCACCGAGATCAGCCCCAGCCGCCGAGCGGCCGGCACAAGCTGATGGTGAACGGTGATGATCCCGTCGACTCGGCTCAGGGTTGACACGTAACGCACCGCCGCATCGTCACGGGCCAGCCCGCGCACCAGATCAATGTGCAACAACACTGAAACGTCGGCCAGCGGCGCCTCTTCGAAGGGAGCCAGCACTCCAGGAAGCTCGGACAGTTCGCCACCCTGGACGAACACCACCGACGCTTCCGAAAGGATCGAAGCCGAATCCTCCACCCCTCCAATAAGGTAGGGGATAATAGGCTTCCTCAGGCACGTGTCGATCGTCGGACGTGATTGATTCCGGCTCACACTTCTGCTTTGTGTTGTATGGGGCCTGCTTGACGCCAATGCCATATCGACTATAATAACGGCTCTTCCGTTTTTAGGTGCAAAACGCTAGAAACACGGCCTTCAGGCCGGCGGCCATCTCGCGTAGCTCGGCGATGCTCCGCTGGACCGCTTCCGAGGCCCGGTTCAGGTCCAGAATCAGCCGGCTGAAGAGTGTGC
>DAOWNK010000217.1 GCA_030642635.1 Pirellulales bacterium | reverse complement strand
ATTTAGCCCCGGGTGAATACACCCGGGGTATACCCCCTTGTCCGAGCAATCTGTGGGAGGTATCATCACGGTTTCGCATTTTTGTGGAGCAACGTCATGCGTCATGTACTTTCGGCCTTGGTGCAAAATGTGCCCGGTGTGCTGTCGCACATCTCCGGCATGTTGGCCTCGCGTGGTTACAATATCGACAGTCTGGCAGTGGGTGAAACCGAAACCCCCCACCTGTCTCGGATGACCTTCGTCGTGGTCGGCGACGACGACGTTTTGGAGCAGGTTAGAAAACAACTGGAGAAGGTCGTCACGGTGGTCCGGGTGGACGACGTCAGTTCGCAGGAGCACGTCGAGCGCGACCTGATGCTGCTGCGAGTGAAGGCGCCCCCAGGCGCCAGGAGCGAGATCAGCGAGCTGGCCGACATCTTCCGCGGCCGGATCGTAGACGTAGCACACGACGTGGTGATGATCGAAATCTCCGGCCAGGAAAAGAAAATCGAGGCGTTTGTCGAGATGATGCGACCGTTCGGCATCATCGAGTTGGTTCGCACCGGCCGGATCGCCATGATCCGTGGAAATCAGGAAAAACATAAGTAGGGTGCGTGAATCGCACCACAATATACGGAGGTTGGTGCGTTTCACGCACCCTACGCGATAACTCTAAATCCCCAAGGAGCACCCAATATGCCCGCCAAAATCTATTACGACAAAGACGCCGATTTGGCGCTGCTTAAAGACAAGACAATCGCCATACTCGGCTATGGTTCGCAGGGACACGGTCATGCCCAGAACCTGCGCGACAGCGGCTGCAACGTGATCGTGGCGGAGTTGCCCGACACGCCGAATTACGAACAAGCGGTAAAGGACGGTTTCAAGCCGGTCTCGGCCGAAGAAGCCACGAAGCAGGGCGATATCATTACGATACTCCTGCCCGATGAGTTGCAAGCCGAGGTCTTCCACAGCAGGATACGCGAGAACCTATCGCCGGGCAACGTGCTGGTCTGCTCGCACGGGTTCAACGTCCACTTCGGCCAGTTCGACATGCCAAAGGGCGTATCGGTCGTGCTGGTGGCGCCGAAGGGGCCGGGCCACCTTGTGCGGAAGGAGTTTGTCGATGGCGGCGGGGTGCCGTGCCTGATCGCCTTGGGCGAAGGTGCCGGCGACGACGCACGTTCCTTGGGGCTTGCTTATGCGAAGGGTATCGGCGGCACCCGGGCCGGTGTGATCGAGACTACCTTCGCCGAGGAGACCGAAACCGACCTGTTCGGCGAGCAAGTGGTGCTGTGCGGCGGGCTGACCGCGCTGATCAAGGCCGGCTCCGAAACGCTGTTCGAGGCCGGCTACCAGCCAGAGATGGCATACTTCGAGTGCATGCACGAGGTCAAGCTGATCGTCGATCTGATGTACCAGGGCGGCATGAACTACATGCGATACAGCATATCGAACACCGCAGAGTACGGCGACTACACCCGCGGGCCGCGAATCGTCACCGAGGAGACCAAGGCCGAAATGAAGCGGATTCTGGGGGAGGTCCAAGACGGCAGTTTCGCACGCGAGTGGATTCTCGAGAACAAGGCCGGCGCGCCGTCGTTTAAGGCCCTGCGACGCATGGAACGCGAGCACGGCGTCGAGGAGATCGGCCGTAAACTGCGACGGCTGATGTCATGGATCGACGCCAAGGAAGTGTAGCCGCTTGCGGCTTAGCAGTAAAATTACCGCACGTAACGTTTCGGGTTCGTGCGGAACTGCTGCAGCGTATTGAGGCTGGAGAACATATATAGCCGGCCTTTGTAGATAACGCAGTGCTTTGTCAGCCCCGCCATGCGGCGATTCTCATCGACTGTTAGTACCGGATCGCAACCGTCACACGCCGGAGAATAGTGCTCCGTGTCGTCCAGGAAACGCTGCCGTCGGTCGGCATCGGAGAACAGGTAGGTCCGGCCATGGTGCACCGCCGACCATTGCGGCTCGCCTTTTATCCAACGCTCGTTGTCGATCAGTTCGACCGGGCAGTATCCGCCCAGCGCCGTCGGCGTATCTTTGGACGGTTGCATTTCCTCGGAGTGGCCGGCCGGTTGTGCGTCACCCATATTTAGCCCCGGGTGAATACACCCGGGGCGTTGCGCCTCCTCGAAGTCGTTGGATGTCGCCGCCCGGAGCTTGATTTCTCCTTGAAGCACGATTTCCGACTCCGGCGATTGCGTCGATGGATACGCGGTTTTTGCGCGATGTGTATCGCCGCGGAAGCCCGGGTGCAAGGCCGCCATCCAATTCGCTTTCAACGGGCGGACCTTTTTCTTGCTCTCCGCCGGCTTGGCGACAATCTGCTGGGTGACCGGTTTCGACAATTCCGCACCGTCGTTTTCGTTTTCTCCTCCCGACAAGGGATTTTCTTCCAGTTGGTCCGACAGGGGCTTGGTCTCGGTATCCAACGGCAAGCCGGGTAAAGTGTCGGGAAGCAATGGTGCTTCCGACCTTTCTTCTTCCGGCGTTTCGTCGGGCGACAGATCGGTCGGCTCGTCCGGCAGCGTCGGCAAAGCGTCCGGCAGGATCGGCTCGATCGGTTCCTTCGGTATAGCTTCATCAATCTGGAACCCGCCGGGCGGAAGAATGCCCTCCTCTGACGGTGGTGCGATGCCGGGCAAATCCGTTTCCATTGGCACAGGCAACTGCTCATGGCCCTTGGGAGTCGGAAGTCTCTCCAGCCCGATCGACTGCGGAAAATCCTCGTGCGGTCGCCGTTCGCCGGGCCATTGCCGCCATGTCGTCAGGAAGTAGCCGAAATTCTTCGCGTTTGGAATGCATATGCACTCGCCGGCGGTGTTGTACCCCAAGCACGGAGCGGCCGATGCCGGAGTGCCGCACTTAAGCAGCAATATAAACAGGCCGAAACATGCCGCGCTGATTGCCAGGTGTGTTGATCGGTTCATGTTATTTTCTCGGGATTAGGGATTAGGGATTAGGGATTTAGGGATTAGGGATTAGGGATTAGGGAGTTGCCTTCCCCTTTCCTCCTTCCCCCTTCCTCCTTCCCATCTTAATAATAACGCCCTCGGTTATACCTACGCCCCATCGTCTGGAAACCACGCATGGTCGAGGTGCCCAACGAGGCAACTCCCATCAGCCGCTGGAGTGGGTCGGTAATCTTGTTGATGAAGTTCGTCGTTGCTATCAGCTTGTCTTCGCCGATGAATACCCGATCGTCGGGCAGAATCTGATAATTCGTATCGGTGCAGGCGCCCTGAACAATCGCGTCGTATTCGATCGGCAATATCTGCTCGCAGCCGAACCCGCCGGGAGCGGGCCGGGCAATCCAAATGTTCTTGCTGGCCAACTGCGACAGACCGCCTATGTTGCCAAGCGCGTCCAGCACCGTTTCGTTCCCGGTCACCGGCATACGAATGACTCCTTCGCCCAGCCCGGCGCCCTCGGTGATAATGTAATACACCTTGCTGTTAAACGCGGTTACTTCCACCGAGACGTCGGGCGAGTCGAAAAACTGCGTAAGATGCTTTTTTAACGCCTCCTTTACCTCGGTGACGGTTTTGCCGGCCACGTGGACCGAGCCGTACTGGCGTAGGTTGATCGTCCCGTCCGGGGCGACCAGGTACTCGCCGGTTACCGGCTGCGTGCCCGAGGCCCGGGCCAATTGTACTGCAACCTCCGGCTGGCGGAGCACCTGCATCAGGTGCTCGGTAATCGCACGCTGAGCCTCCTCGATCGTCATGCCGGCTACCCTGAGCTTGCCGTATGCCGGGCCGAGGTTCACCGTGCCCTCGCCCTCGACCAGGTAGAAATCGTCGATCGGCTGGTCCAGCAGCGTGCCGGCCACCTGAATTTGCAGCACGTCGTAGATTTCCGCCCGATACGGCGGCAGCGGGATCAGCTTGAGCATCTCGACCCGAACCACGTCGGGCGGCTCGATCCGGTAGCTCGGCAACGACATCATCGACAGCTCTCGCGGCGGCTCCATAGGCGCTGCGACCGGCGTCTCGAGCGATTGATCGTAAAAGTCGATCGCATGGCAACCCGTAAGCGCGATCATCATACACGCCGCCAGCATTGCCGGCAAAGACATCCGAACGGACGAATAAGCGATAGTCATGGCCGGTATATTCCCCGTTTAGCCGGGCCGTCCACGGCCCGCGTTGAACTCCGTTTAGCCGGGCCGTCCACGGCCCGTGTCAACCAAATGTTAATTTGGAGAACTTTCAACGTCTGCGCACCACGCCGTCAAAGTTACTCCATTTAGTGCCATCCAGATAATCGGCAAAGTTTACCATGCACTTGAGCAAGTCCGGGAATTCGGCGGCATTGCCGCTTGCGGCTTAGCAATCAGCAATCAGCAATCAGCAATCGGCAATCAGCGATCAGCGATCAGCCAAGCCCGCCCATTGTGTCGGTGTGTACTGCTAAGCCGCAAGCGGCACAACCACAAAAAAAGCCCCTGCAAAAATATGCGGGGGCTTCGGTGGAAAGCGAGCTAACCGTGCGTTTCACGCACACTACTTCTGAACCGACCGGTCAGAAGTCGGCCTCGTCCAACACGCCTGCTGCATTGATGTTGTTGTTATCGTCGTCGGCGGCACAGGCAGCACTGCTGTCGGGTGTCATCAGGTGTTGGAAAACCCTGTAGTGGATGTTGTTTTTCAGGAACGTTACGTGTCCATCGCAGAAGGCTGCGACCACGCCGCCGCCGTGGTGCGATCCAGGGGTGCCTGGAGTATAACCAGGGCCGGTATCGGGGTCTGTATCCGGATCATTTATCTTCCATGCATTCAAATCATTGGTGCTCGTCGCCAAATGCCATCGGAAACCAAGCTGGGCTTCTTCGTTATTGTCGATACCGTCGTCGTAGTTGGCATCGGTCCAACGACCATCGGTGTTCACACTGGAACCGATCAGGCTCTCCGAAAGCAATATTGTATTCTGGCAGCCGTCGTGCTGGCTGATGTAATCCTGCGATACTATAACCGCCGGTCCGCTTGGTGTAGACGCTTGTGGGTTGACGTTATGGTTATGAAACACGCCGTTATAAACGCGATCTGGCGGGTCACTACCATTCCCAGTTCCAGAATCCGGCAAACCACAATTCACCCGATAGGCCAACGGTGTAGAACCGGCACTCGTCTGCTCGGGCGGATCGCTGGGACAGACAAAAAGTTTTAAGTAGACATATCCGTCATTGCTAACTCCATCTCCGTCCAGATCCCGCCGCTCGTTGCCTGCGTCCCATATTTTCCAAAGATCGTTACGATCCATGTACGGTAACAACATCACTGCCCAACTTACGGGATTCGGGTCCGGAATAGTCAGGGTATTATCGACGTCTGGGCCGAGCTTATTCTCATACCCCGGGAACTCCCGGTTGGCCGATTCGTAATTAAGCAATGCCAGACTGATGTTTTTCTGATTGTTCATACACGTTGCCCGGCGGCCGGCCTCGCGGGCGGATTGCACGGCCGGCATTAGCAACGCCATCAACATGCCGATGATCGTGATTACGACCAACAATTCT
>DAOWNK010000284.1 GCA_030642635.1 Pirellulales bacterium | reverse complement strand
TAACCAAGGAGGGTCGAACAAACATAACGGCCAAGGCGGGAAAAATCAACGCCAATCGGCCCAACGGATGCGTTTTTACGAAAAATGACGCACCTCGTCAACTCGAGTTCTGCGCAAAATGCGGTCAACAGTGCCATTCGCAACTGCTACCTTTTGACACACTGGGAGGGAGCGTTCCCACATACGCCACGCCCATCGCTACGCGATAATGGATAATCCGTGCCCGGTTTTTCGGTTCCGCGTTCTCCCCGCTCGGCGACCATCCAGTCGTCAAGCCGCGGTAGGGATCGCTGGGGCAGAAGAACATCGAAAACTCCAATTGATACGCCGGCGCCTGGCTGAACTACCGTTTTCCCTGGATATGCCGTTGCTGCACAAATCTCACGCCCTCGGGCGTACTACTGAGTACAACCGGAGGGTTGCTCATTACCGGGCAACGTCACGCTGAGAATCTCCTGCGGCGGTGCCGCGGCTACCTTGCGTGCAAGTGCCTCTACAAAACGGTCGGCGTGGGGTTTCTCGGGCCGGTCGTGCTCTGTGGCCGGCTTTGGCAATGTCAGAAACTCAACCATCTTGTCGGTCGGCCGGACCTCTGCGACTTTGCCGGTTCGGGTGTTTTCCACGCGAACGACGATCCGGTCGATCTTCTCTGCTGGAACCCATTGCAGATTGCACTTGCCCAGTGTGGCCCCGGTTGCAACTTGCAGACCGTCGAGGAAGCACGAGTTGGGCGTTTTGACAAACGGGCCTTCGACGACCACCGACACGTCGAAATATCCCTCGGCCTCGACCGCCGTGCGTCCGGCCTCTCCTGCCCTGAGGCCTGCAACGGCCCAGGGGCCTAAGTGTCCGTGAAACTGCGTCGCATAAACCAGCCACTCCGGGTCGGACGCGGCACGGTGATAGTGAGGTTTCGGCAACTCGATCATAAAGGTATTCTAGCCGCTTGCGGCTTTGCACACCAGCCGGTGGCGGATAAAATCAACAAATGACCAAAACTTCGGCATACCGACACCTGCTGATCGAGTTGGACCTGCGGCTCCCGTTCTGGCGGTACTACGAGCTGTATCGGTCGGCAGGCTACTCGTTCCTGCTGGACAGCGCCAAGGACCCGGCAAAACTGGGGCGATATTCGTTCATCGGCGGCGAGCCGTTCTTGGTGTATCGTGCGAAGCGGCAACACGGCTGTCCGCCGCAGGATGGAGCGCGGATCGAGGTCGAACGGTTTACCGACACCAACGGCCGTCCGCTTGAGCGGCCGATCATCACTCGCCGCATCGCCGATCCGTTCGACTACCTGCGAGAACTCATCGACGCATACCAGGTAGACTACCTCTCGTATGCCGATCATCCGGTGCCGCTGTTGGCCGGGGCAGTTGGATATTTCGGCTACGAGGCAGGATATTTTGTCGAAGAGTTGCCCGACTGCGGACTGGACGACCTGGCCATGCCGGACATCTACCTGATGTTCGTCGATACCATGTTGGCTCATTGCCATCAGTCCGGTAAATCGTACCTTTCGGTGATCGGGCATGGAAAAGACGACCGGTCGGCCGAGCGACGGGCGAATGTCATGCGCGACGCCATGCGGCGGCGGATCAAGTCTTTCCAGTTGAACCCGCCGCCGGAACGGCCCGAAGCCAAAATCGATCTCGCAGCACGTACTGAGATTAAACAGAAAATGCACTTCGACGAAGCGTCGTACGTCCGTGCAGTGGAAACCGTCAAGGAACACATCTTCGCCGGCGACGTCTTCGAGGTGTGCATGACGCAGCGGTTCGAGACTCCGCTTATAGGCGGCGGATCATGGGAGTTGTACCAGGAATTGCGGCGTGTCAACCCGGCGCCGTTCGCCTGTTATCTGAATTTCCCCGAGGTGCAGGTCGTCTCATCCTCGCCGGAACGTTACCTTTCGGTCGCCCCGGACAGGGTTGCCGAGAGCCGCCCGATAAAGGGCACAAGGCCGCGCGGCTCAACTCCACAGGAAGACGAGCAACTTTACCAGGAATTGTATCACAGTGAAAAGGATCGGGCGGAAAACGTAATGATCGTCGACCTGCTGCGAAACGATTTCGGCCGTGTGTGCAAGTTCCACACGGTCCACGTGCCCGAGCTTATGGCGATCGAGGAATACGCCACTGTGTTTCAGATGGTCTCGACAGTTCGCGGCGAGTTGGACGAGGGCATCCACGGCCTGGATCTTGTCAAAGCGGCGTTCCCAGGCGGATCGATGACCGGTGCGCCGAAGATCGAGGCCATGAAGATCATCGACCGGCTCGAACCGGTGAAACGCGGGATATATTCCGGCTCGATAGGATACATCGACTTCGCCGGTCCGCTGGACCTGAACATCGTCATCCGCACGTTCGTGGTAAAGGACGGCCGTTGTTACTACAATGTCGGCGGTGCGATAGTTGCCGACTCCGACCCTCGCGGCGAGTACCTGGAAACGCTCGACAAAGCCCGGGCGCTTGTGGCCGCGCTGAAGGGGCTGAAAGCGACAAATATTTAGCCCGCCGTGAATACACGGCGGGTAAGCGCGGCAAGTATTTTCCGGTAGCCCCGGGTGTATTCACCCGGGGCTAAATAGTGAAAAATGGCAACCCCAAAATGAACATCGTCATCCTCGATAACTACGACTCGTTCACGTACAACCTGTACCAGTATCTTGGCGAGTTGTCCGGTCGGCCGGTTGTTTACCGGAACGATGAGATTTCGCTCGCTGAATTGGAGCGGTTAAAGCCGGATCGGATCGTCATCTCGCCAGGGCCGGGCAGTCCGGACGACACCGTGCGGCTTGGCGTGTGCCGAAAGGTGATACTGCGTTTCGGGCCGTCGGCGCCGCTGCTTGGTGTATGTCTTGGACATCAGGGGATTATCGCTGCATTCGGCGGCCGTGTGGTGCGTGCCGAGCGGGTAATGCACGGCAAAACGAGCCTGGTGCATCACAACGGCAAGGGAATCTTCGCCGGGCTGCCAGAGCCGTTCGAGGCGATGCGTTACCATTCGCTCATCGGTGATCGGGCAACCATGCCCGATTGCCTGGAAGTGACGGCCGAAACCAGCGACGGTGTTATAATGGCCGTCCGGCATCGCGAGTACCCGATCTGCGGCGTGCAGTTCCACCCCGAGTCGATCGGGACACCGGCAGGCAAGCAGTTGCTGGAGAATTTTGTCAATTCGTAATATTTCACGCCGGGAAGCACACCGCGTGGACGCGGCGGCTAAACTTCTCTTGGCGCCACGTCTCCAACGCGGGTGGCCAACAGCGCCGGCAGCAAGACCAGGTCTCCGACCAATGCCGCCGCCAGCAAGATGAATATAAGCAGCCCGAACTGTGCGACCGGCTGAAATGCACTGACGGCGAACACCAACATGGCCAGCCCGGCGATGAGCGTTGTGTGCGTCATTGCAGGCGCGCATCGCCGGTACGCCTCTACGATTGCCGATTGCCGGGTTTGTCCACGCATCATGGCCCGGCGGAACCATGCCATAAAGTGAAGCGTGTCGTCCACCGCGATCCCAGCGCCACGCTGGCGGTCATCATGGCGCCGACATCGACCATCACTCCCACCAAGCCCATCGTTCCGAACGTCACCACCGCCGGAAACACGTTTGGCAACATCACGACCATGCCGGTCGATACGTTGCGCATCAGCAGCACCATCACTACTGCGATCAGCACGAACGCCAGGCAAAAGCTCTTGAACAGCCCGGCGAGCAACTCTCGTTGTGCCGCGAGCACAAGCGGCGTGCTGCCGGTGTAGAGTGTTGTGACATGCTCTGAGTTTGGAAACCGGTTTTTCAGAAAAGTATCTACACGCTGTTGCACCTGCTTAAGGATATAATCGTAATCAAGATTATCTGCAGGCGCCGCACGTGCCGTAATGCGCCAAAACGTCTGTTCGGAATTCTCGTAC
>DAOWNK010000140.1 GCA_030642635.1 Pirellulales bacterium | reverse complement strand
TAGGCGGCATGATCGCGGTAGACGCCGCCGGCAGCCGATGGTTGCGGTACGGATCGACACGTCGCCACGTCCGCCGACTACAGGTGGTCACCGCCGATGGAGAACTGATCGAGGTCGGCCGCGAACCGATCGCCGGCGGCGCCGATGTCCAAACCAATCAGCGAAAGCGAGAGTTGGTCGGCCGGTTGGCCGTGCTGCTGGACGAACATGCGGAGTTGATCCGTCGGCACCGACCGAAATGTCCGACCGGCCGGTGTGGATATGACCTTTCCGACGTGCTAGAGGTTCGTCAGACACAAACTGATAAGTTAGGTGCCACTGGCGTATCGCCAGTGCTGCGGCGAAAACACGGGCAAGATGCCCGTGCCACTAATTTTGACAATGTGCTGGGTGATGGGTACCTGGACCTTGCCAGATTGTTGGTCGGCTCGGAGGGCACCTTGGCGTTGATCACAGAGGCCGAACTGGACACCGACGCGCCGGCGCGGCATCGCGGTGTTGCGATGTTGTTGTTCGACGGCATCGAGAAGGCGGCCCGGGCGGCGCTGCGGATATTGGAACATCACCCTACCGCATGTGACCTGATAGACCGTCGGTATATCAGCCTTGCCCGTGAAACCGAGGTCCGATTTGATCTGCTTATACCTCCGGAAACCGAATCGGTGTTGTTGGTCGAGTTGGACGGCGACGAGCCGCTGGAGGTTCGCCGGCGGCTTGAAGAATTGATCGAGGAAGTATGGCACCGAGAACGATTGGCGTTCGGCGCCCGCTCGGCATTCGATCGGAACGAAATGGAGTTGTTTTGGCGTCTGTCGAACAAGGTGCCCAAAATGTCGTACCCGGTCATGGGGCCGAGCCGTCCGATCCCTGTGATTGAAGACGTGGCGGTGCCGCCGGAGATTCTGCCGGATTTTTTGGTGCGGGTGCAGAACGTGCTCAAGCGACTGGAGGTCACGGCGGCGTTGTTCTCTCATGTCGGCCAGGGACAACTCCACATCCGGCCGCTGTTAAATTTGTCCGACCCGGGCGATGTGCAGCGAATGCGACGCCTTGCCGATGAACTCTACCAGGAGGTGTTCGACGCGGGCGGGACGATCACCAGCGAGCACGCATGCGGGCTGAGCCGCACGGCGTTCATCAGCAGGCAGGTCGGGCCGTTGTACGAAGTCTTCCGCCAAGTTAAGGAGATATTCGACCCGGAGAACATCTTCAATCCGGGCAAGATCGTCGGCGACGATCCCGAACTGCTCACACGCAACCTGCATCTGACAATCCCTGCTCTGCAACAACACGGGCAAGATGCCCGTGCCACGGCCGTGTCGGCCGCCACACGTCAAATAAACCACACGGCCGATGAGGAAGAATCATCGGTGCTTCGCGACCTGGTCGAATTGCAATTGGATTGGGACCCGACGCGACCCTCCGACGCGGTGGCGCAGTGCAGCCGCTGCGGTGAATGTCGCACACAAGCCGCCGACGTGCGAATGTGCCCGATCCTCCGCATCTCGCCGAGCGAGGAGTCCTCTCCGCGGGCAAAGGCCAATCTGATCGGAGGGGTGCTAACCGGTCGGATCGGTTTGGAGACACTTACCGGCGATGAGTTCAAGGCGATTGCCGATCTGTGCGTCCATTGCCACATGTGCCGGCTGGAGTGCCCGGCAGGGGTCGATATCCCCGGAATTATGCGTGACGGCAAAGCTGCGTACGTCAGCTCCAACGGTCTGCGGCCGACCGATTGGGTAATCACACACATCGACACTTTAAGCGCGTTGGGCAGCCTGTTCAGTCCCGTGACGAACTGGGCCGTCGGCAACCGCCAGATGCGATGGATTATGGAAAAAACGCTCGGGATTGCCCAGGGCCGGAAGCTGCCACGGGTAACGTCCCGGTCGTTCATTCGCCGCGCGACCAGACGCCGGCTTACACGCCATACACGCCACGGCGGACAGAAGGTTGTATATTTCATCGACATGTACGCCAACCGTCACGATCCGCAATTGGCCTCGGCGCTTGTCGCCGTGCTGGAACACAACGGCGTGGCGATCTACGTTCCTCCGCGGCAAAAACCCTCTGGAATGATCTCTATCGCCTGCGGTGCACTCGACCAGGCCAGGCGGCTGGCCGCATGGAACATCGAACTGTTGGCCGAATCGGTCAGGCAAGGATACCACGTGGTGACGACCGAGCCGTCGGCCACGCTGTGCCTGATCCACGAGTATCCGCAGTTGATCGACGACGACGATGCCCGGCTGGTAGCCGAAAACACCAGTCAGGCGTGCAGCTATCTGTGGAAAATGCACACGAGCGGCAAGTTGCAACTCGATCTGAAACCGATCAATGCCGCATTAGGATACCATCAGCCATGCCATCTGAAGGCGCTTGAGGTCGGCTCGCCGGGCGAGAACCTGTTGGGATTGATACCCGGCCTGCGCGTAGAGCATCTTGAAGAAGGCTGCTCCGGCATGGCCGGCGCCTTTGGGCTGAAACGGGCGAACTATCGCAGCAGCCTGCGTGCCGGCCGGGCATTGATCTCGCGGCTGCGAGACCCCAATATCCAGGCCGGGGTGACCGAGTGCAGTGCATGCAAAATACAAATGGAACAGGGAACCACCAAGCCGACCGTTCATCCAATCAAGTTGCTTGCGTTGTCCTACGGTCTGATGCCCGAGATCGACCGGCTGCTGAAAACGCCGGGTGAGGACTTGATTGTGACATAACACCAGTCGCTTGCAGCTTGACATGTAGTGACAACCGGCCGTCGGGATGGTAGAATAACTATAGTGGTGGAAGTGCCGAGAACAACAATTCAGCTACGATTTTCAGGAGCAGTTACAATGGAAACTCCAGTAAGCCATCCTTCAGCAGCGGCCGATGCGCTCCGCGAGTGGATAAAAACACGAAGCCGAGAGGAAAGCATGCGGCGAATGTCGCCGGATCGCCGTGCTCTGTATGAGCGAATTATAAAACGTCGCGATGCGATCGGTCCAATCGATTTTAACATTGTCGAGGCACTTAGGGAGTTGCGCGGTGATTACTGATAGCATAGTTGTTGATGCCAGTGTTGCTGCTAAATGGTTTCTGAAAGATGAACTCGAAGACGACGTCGATCAGGCCGAGTATCTCCTTCAAGCATTGTCTGAAGGAATTGTCGAACTGCATGCTCCGCCAATCTTCCGTTACGAGATATGCGGATTACTCACACGTGCATGTCTTACGAGGCATCCACAAGGAGGAAGAGCACGGCTTGGAAAACAAGATGCCATTGATAATATTCACGATGTCTTCGATCTGCCAATCGAAATCCATGACACAACAACCGACGAGTGCGTTGAAGCACTGGATATGGCCGTTGATTATCACAAAACACACGCCGATATGATTTATGTACAATTGGCTCGTAGGTTGGATTGTCAATGGTGTACTGCGGATGAGAAATTTTTTAGAGTCATGCCTGCAGATTTTCCGTCCAGGCATGTGATGCCGCTTTCGGCGCTGCGGTAGCCGCTTAATGCCGCTTGCGGCTTAGCAATAATGTATGCCCCACGACTGCGGCGCGGGGCTTTTGCGGCGGCCGATAAACGTTACTGCTCGGCGGCGGCATGCTCCACTGCGGCGAGCTGCTCGTAGCAATGCCACCGTTGGTTGATGTCCTCCTGTCCCAGCTTCAACAGCCGCTGGGAATCCTCGGGCTTGGAGCGAGCCAACATGGCGAACCGGCCCTCCTGCATCGCAAACTCCTTGAACTCGCCCTTCGGCGGCTTGCTGTCCAGGCTGAACGGATGCGACGCGTTGCGCGGGTCGAAGTGGTACAGCGGCCAGTAACCACACGCCACCGCCTCCTTCTGTAGGTCCATGCCGGTGGTCATGTCGATACCCCAGCCGATGCAATGGCTGAATGCCAGCAGCAGCGACGGCCCGCGATACGACTCGGCCAGCCGGATGACCTTAATGGCGTGTTGCGGGTTGGCGCCCATGGCGATCTGCCCGACGAATACGCTGCCGTAGGCCATGGCGATCATTCCCATGTCCTTCTTCTTGCTGGGTTTTCCGGCGGCGGCGAATTTGGCGACCGCACCGCGAGGGGTAGCCTTGCTGGCCTGGCCGCCGGTGTTCGAGTACACCTCGGTATCCAAAACCAGTATGTTCACGTCGCGTCCGGAGGCGAACACGTGGTCCAGCCCGCCGAAGCCGATATCGTATGCCCAGCCGTCGCCGCCAAAGCTCCAGATGCTCCGCCGGATCAGATAATCGGCCGAGGCCAGTAGATTTTTCGCGTCCGGGCCGTCGATCTTTGCCAGTCGCTCTTTCAGTTCGGCCACGCTCGCCCGCTGACGGGCAATCTCTTCGTCGGTTTCCTGCTTGTTGCTCACCAGTGCCGCGACAAACTTATCGCCGAGTTTGGAAGAAAGCCTCTCCAGCAAAATATGGGCATAGTCGATCTGCTGATCTACTGCCAGACGGAACCCAAAACCGAACTCGGCGCAGTCCTCGAACAGCGAATTGCTCCATGTCGGTCCTTGCCCGTCGGCGTTCACCGTATATGGCGTACACGGCAGGTTGCCGCCGTAGATAGACGAGCAGCCGGTGGCGTTGCCGATCATCATCCGGTCGCCGAAGAACTGGCTCAAGAGTTTCACATACGGCGTCTCGCCACAGCCGGCGCAGGCGCCGGAGAACTCGAACAACGGCCGGAGCAACTGCGAACCCTTTATTGTCTCTACCTTCACCTTGCTGCGGTCCATATCGGGCAGGCCGAGGAAGTAGTCGAGGTTGGCCTGCTCGCGATCCAGATGGTCCAACTTCCACTCCATGTTGATTGCCTTGCGACCTTCCACCTTCTTGTTTTTCGCCGGGCATACGTTCACGCACACTCCGCAGCCGGTGCAATCGTCGGGAAAGACCTGTAGTCGGAACTTCCGGTCGGGATACTCCTTGCCCTTCCAGTCGACAGTCTCGAATTCCGCCGGGGCGCCGGCCAGATCGGCAGGGTCGATCGCTTTCATACGAATCGCCGCGTGCGGGCAGAGCAGCGAGCAGCGTCCGCACTGGATGCACAGCTCGGCGTCCCAGATCGGAATGTCCTGTGCCACGCTCCGCTTCTCGAACTTGCACGTGCCGGTTGGGAAAGTCCCGTCGACCGGCATGGCGCTTACCGGCAGGTTGTCGCCGCGGTTGGCGATGATCTCTCCGAGCACGTTTTTGACGAACTCGGGCGCCGAGTCCGGCACCGACGGCAGCCGTCGATGTGTCGATGTGACCTTGCCGGGCGCCTTTACCTCGTGCAGCGCCCCAAGTGCCCCATCGACGGCCGCGTAGTTGCGTTGCAACACCGTCTCACCGCGCTTGCCGTAAGTCTTTTTAATAGCATTCTTGATTTGGGCAATGGCCTCCTCTTCCGACAGGATGTCGGCCAGCTTGAAGAAGCAGGTCTGCATGATCGTGTTGATCCGCACGCCCATCTTGGCCTCTTTGGCGACATGGTATGCGTCGACCACGTAGAACTTCAGCTTTTTCTCGATGATCTGCTCCTGCATTTCGATTGGCAATGTGTCCCACACTTCATCTGGGGCGAACGGGCTGTTCAGCAGGAACGTTGCACCCGGCTCGGCGATCGAGAGCATGTCCAATCGTTCCGGGAAGTGCGACTGGTGGCACGCCACGAAGTTCGCCTGGTGCACCAGGTACGAGCCTTTGATCGGCCGTGGGCTGAACCGCAGGTGCGAGACAGTAAGCGAACCGGCCTTGCGCGAGTCGTAGACGAAGTATCCCTGTGCGTGCAGCGGGGTGTTCTCGCCGACGATCTTCACCGAGTTCTTGTTCGCCCCGACCGTGCCGTCGCTGCCTAAGCCGAAGAACACAGCCCGGGTAACATCGTCGCCCTCGGTCGAAAACGTCGGGTCGTAGTCCAGGCTCAGGTTGGTTACGTCGTCGTTGATACCCAGCGTAAAGTGTCGTTTCGGCGTGCTCTTGGCAAGCTCGTCGAACACCGCGGCGACCATGGCCGGGGTAAATTCCTTCGCTGAGAGTCCGTAACGGCCGCCGATCACATACGGAGCGGGCACATTGCCGTGTTTCTCAGCCCATTGTTCCGTCAAGGCGCCGACAACGTCCAGGTACAGCGGTTCGCCGCCCGCGCCAGGTTCCTTGGTGCGGTCCAGAACGGCGATGTTTTTGACCGTCTTCGGCAGCGCAGCCAGGAATGCCTCAATGTCGAACGGCCGGTACAGCCGGACCTTTATCATACCCAGCTTCCGCCCTTCGGAGTTTAGCTTCTCGACGGTTTCCTCCGCGGCCCCGATGCTCGAGCCCATGGTGATAACCACACTGTCGGCGTCCTTGGCGCCGACGTAATCGAACAGGTGGTACCGTCGGCCGGTAAGCTTTGCGAACTTGTCCATCGTCTTCTGGACGATACCCGGCACTGCGTCGTAGAACAAGTTGCACGCCTCGCGTGCCTGGAAGAACACGTCCGGGTTCTGTGCCGTCCCGCGCAGCACCGGCCGCTCGGGGTTCATCGCTCTGGCGCGGTGTGCCTGAACCAGGTCCATGTCGATCATCGCACGGACGTCGTCCTCGCTGAGCGGTTCGATCTTGTTTACTTCGTGCGAGATGCGGAACCCGTCGAAGAAGTGAATAAACGGCACACGTGCTTCCAGCGTTGCGGCGTGGGCAATGGTGGCCATGTCATGGGCTTCCTGCACCGAGCCGGACGCCAGCAGCGCCCAACCGGTGCTCCGGCAGGCCATCACGTCGCTGTGGTCGCCGAAGATCGACAGCGCATGGGTGGCGATCGTACGTGCCGAAACGTGGAATACCGTGGGCGTCAACTCGCCGGCGATCTTGAACATGTTCGGGATCATAAGCAGCAGGCCCTGCGAGGCGGTGAACGTGCTGGTCAGCGCCCCGGCCTGTAGCGAGCCGTGCACCGCACCGGCCGCCCCGGCCTCGCTTTGCATCTCGGTGACGTTCGGGATGCTGCCGAATATATTTTTCCGCCCGGCTGCGGCCCAGGCGTCCGGCATTTCGCCCATGCCTGAAGATGGGGTAATCGGATAAATGGCGAGAACTTCGTTGCAAAGGTGAGCCACGGTCGCCGTTGCTTCATTGCCGTCGATGGTCACGAAGCGTCTTTTTTCCACGGGAAGTCTCCTCGATATGAATAGTGTGTTCCAAACTACTGAATCTATCGCCTCAGATCGTTTTCCGCAAGGGCCTACGAAGGCATGGCCCGAGCAACGACCGTCGGCAATTGTTCTATGAATGAGGTGCTTTTGACGATGCAATCCTTCGCACCGCGGCGGATCATCTCGGCGGCTATGCTGCTGTCGCTGCTGTGACCGGTAACAACTACAAACGGCACCTGCTTGCCATGTGCTTCCAGCCGATTGAGCAATTCCTCACCGTGCATGTCGGCCAGGCTGTAGTCGAGCAACATCAACCGTGGTGTATTGGCCTGAAGCCACGAAACAGCGGTGCTGCCGCTGGTTACACCGTGTGTTTGGAACCCGTGTTGCTGAAGACACCGTTCGATCAATCTCAACAGCGCACCGTCATCCTCGACAACGAGAATTACGTCCCGCTTGTGCCCCTGCCGCTGGCCGCCGTCCGCCTGTGTATTTTCGATGCCCATCAGTACTGCCACCTTGCCCCTATCTCAAAATACAATACTAAACAAAAGATTGCCAGGCGATTTTGACAGGAAAAAATCGTTAAAGCAGTCAATTCGGACGGCACGGCACTACGCCAAGGTGGCAAAGCGACAAGCGGTAGGTGGTGCGTATACTCCGCACGGTCATAATCTGCGGTTTTTTGAACGGCTCCGTGGCATGCCTTCATGTGGCGTAGCCACAGGCAGGCATGAATGGGGTTCTATTGAACGCACATGCCTACCCACGGCTACGCCGCGTGAAGGCATGCCACACAACACCCGATAAAAACCGCAGATTACGCCCGCGTGAGGTATAGTAAACGTGCAGCGGCCACATAGCGTTCAAGCCGGCGTGCCGGCGTAAGAATTAACCCGTTTAGCGGTCGCCGGTACGGCGACCTTGACTCCTAACACCACGATTTCAATTGGCTGAAGTGTTACAATATTTGGTTCTTTTCTTCTTCCCCTTTTTTGGCTCTTCCGTTTTTAGGTGCAAAACGCTAGAAACACG
>DAOWNK010000204.1 GCA_030642635.1 Pirellulales bacterium | reverse complement strand
AGGGGGAAAGCGTAAAGGGGGAAGGAAAACGAACTTCATTTAGCCGCCGAGCTTGCTCGGCGCGTATTGGCCGTCCACCGGGTTTTATGCGTGATTTTCTGCTGTGTTCCGGTTATGATATATATGTATTGTTTAGCGGCCGCCGGTACGGTGGCCCACGGTTCAAAGCCGCCGTACCGGCGGCTGCTAAACGGAAAGAGACAACATGATTCGCTACGCCTTTCTTTTAACGGCGCTGGCAGTGGTGCTTGCGCCATGCCGCCGCTCGCCGGCCGCCATGCCGGTGAAAATCATTCCGGAGACCACCGCCAACCGTCACGGCCTGACGAGGCCTTGGTTCACACAAATCCAAATGGATCGCAGCAGGGCAAGGGTAAAGAACGTCGTGCTACAGGACGGTACGCTTTACGTACAAACGGATCGGGCAATGGTCCATTGCATCAACGCCGAGACCGGTAAAACCCGCTGGGCAAGATTGATCGGTCGGCCGAACCATCCAAACCTCAGACCAGGTGTAAGCGGCGATCTGTTGGCAGTCGTGTGCGGTTCGAGGCTATACGTATGCAACCGTTACAACGGAGACCTGCTATACGAAGTCGAGGTAGATGGTGTGCCGGGGGCCGGGGCCGCGCTGAGCAAAAAATACGCCTACGTACCAATGGTCGATGGAATGGTGCTCGCATACAACTTCGAACCGCTCACCAAACCAATGAAGGTGCTCGACAAGAACGAAAAGGAGCTTACCGACGAGGAAAAGGCGCATTTGGAGGAAGGACGTCGAGAAAACCTGCGACTCCGACAGCAGTACATCCCGCCGCTGGCCTGCCGTTCAATGGGCAGAATCATGGTGCAGCCGTTGGTCACCATGCAGAATGAAAACGAAGAGTATTGCGTCTGGGCGACCGAACGCGGGTACCTGAACGTCGGCCGAATCGACCGGCGAAATGAAAACCGGCTGGCGGTGGAGTTCCGGTTGGAAACGGACTCGGGCATTGCCGGTCGGCCGGCCTACATGCCGGGTGTTTCGGACAAACCCGGCGCCTCGGGCATGATATACGCCGCCTCGCAAGACGGCTTCGTCTATGCCGTGCGGGAAAACGACGGTGAGTTGCTGTGGCGATTCTCCACCGGAGAGCCGATCGTACGGCCGGCCGTTGTTATCGACCAACGTGTGTACGTGGCCACGCAACTCGGTGGAATGTACTGTATCGACGCTGCAGTCGGTCAAGAAATCTGGTTGGCGCCCCGGGTAGTGCAGTTCATCGCCGCAAGCAAGGATCGGATTTATGCGGCTGACAAGCTCGGGAAGGTTATCGTGCTCAATGCCAAAACGGGCGGCCGGCTCGATACCATCCCAGCCGTCGGCCTGAACATCAAACTTGCCAATTCAGAAACCGACAGAATCTATCTCGGCACCGATACCGGGCTGATACAATGTCTGCACGAGATCGAACTGACCGAGCCGATACTATATCGCGTTGAACAGCAAAAGACAACGCCTGTTGTGGAACAAAAGGACATAGAAGAACTACCGAAGCCGAAAACCGAAGAGGAATCATCGGCAGAAGATCTCTTCGGCAGCGGCGAAAAGTTGTTCGAGTAAGGTAACACTTCAGCCGTTTGAAAATTCTCGCCACATGGTGCTCAATCCGCCGGTACGGCGGCCTTTGCTTGCCACACAATGCGCCGTCCCGCTGTTTCACCTATCTTTACATCGATTTTCTATCGGGTCCTTGACCTCGAATCCTATAAACTATAGTGTAATACTTCAGTTTGTACTGTTTAGCCGGGCTTGCCCAGCGCGTTGGTGGCCGCCGGCGATTTCCAACATGAAGTGCGTGCGTCAATTCACGCGCCGTGCAAGCACGGCGGCTAAACGGAAAAAAGTGTTTCGTGAGTTCCATTCCGAACAACCAAAATTCGAGGTATTTACATGCAATCACCACCCATCAAGCGTGCCCTGATCAGCGTTAGCGACAAAATGGGCCTGGCGGGCTTTGCCCGCGGTCTGGCGGCAGCCGGAGTCGAAATCTACAGCACCGGCGGAACCAGAAAACAACTCGAAAGCGAAGGAATTCCAGTCTGCGACGTCGCCAAATACACCGGGTTCCCGGAAATGATGGACGGGCGGCTCAAAACGCTCCACCCGGCGGTGCACGGCGGCATACTATGCCGGCACGACAACCGGCAGGACATGAAATCGTTGGCCGAGCATGGAATCGTGACCTTCGAGTTGGTGGTGGTAAATCTGTATCCGTTCGAAACCACCGTTGCCCGAGATGGTGTCGCGATGGAAGAGGCGATCGAGCAGATCGACATCGGCGGGCCGACAATGGTTCGTGCGGCGGCAAAGAACCACGCATTCGTCACCATCGCAACCGGCACGGAGCAGTACTCGGAGATTCTCGAACAGATCAATTCAAACGGCTGTACCACGTTGGAGCTGCGGCGGAAGCTGGCCGGCGAGGCGTTCGCACATACTGCCCGATACGATCGCGCCATTGCCGAGTATTTCGCCGGACAGACGGCCGAGTGTCAGTTCCCGGATACACTGAGCATCTGTCTAAGCCGCAAGGCGGTGTTGCGCTATGGTGAGAACCCGCATCAAAAAGCTGCACTCTACTCCAAGCCGGACGGCCGGGCGGCAAACGTCGTCTCGGCCAGACAACTCAACGGAAAAGAACTTTCATACAACAATCTGCTCGACCTGGACAGCGCGCTGGCGATCGTACGCGGGTTTGCCGAGCCGGCAGCAGCAGTTATCAAACACAATAACCCTTGTGGGGCCGCTGTGGCCGATAACCTCGCCGACGCGCTGCGGCAGGCCATGGCCGGCGATCCGCTCAGCGCGTTCGGCTCGGTGTTGGGCCTGAACCGCACGGTCGATGCGGCCACCGCCGAGGTGCTGACCAAACCGGGACTGTTCATCGAGGCCGTCGTTGCGCCAGACTTCCAGCAGGAAGCCGTCGAGATACTCACCACCAAGCCGAAATGGAAGAAGAACGTCCGGCTGCTTAAGGTCGGCGAACTTGAATTGGCGCCGGAGGGCTGTGTATATCGCTGCCTTGACGGTGGAATGTTGGTCCAAGAGGCCGACGTGCTGCCCGATCCCGAGGATATTTGGAAAGTCGTCACACAGACCAAACCGACCGACGATCAACTGGCCGATCTGCAATTCGCCTGGACGATGGTCCGGCATGTGAAGTCAAACGCAATCGTGCTGTGCAAGGATCGGATGCTGCTGGGCGCCGGGGCGGGCCAGATGAGCCGCGTCGATTCCGTGGAGATTGCGATCAAGAAGGCCGCCGACCGGGCGGCCGGCTCGGTGCTCAGCTCAGACGCATTCTTCCCATTCCCCGACTCGATTGATCAGGCCGCCGCGGCGGGCGTAGCTGCGGTGATCCAGCCGGGCGGCTCCAAAAAAGACGACGAGGTCATCGCAGCGTGCAACCGGCACGGCCTGCCGATGATCTTCACCGGCCGAAGGCATTTTAAGCATTGAAGTTTAGCCGCTGGGCTTGCCCCTAACCCCTAATCCCCAATCCCTAGATATCGTAATACATACAGAACTCATACGGGTGCGGACGCAATCGCAGTGCGTCTACCTCGTTCTCGGTCTTGTACCAAATCCATGTGTCGATCACGTCCGGCGTGAACACGTCGCCGCGCAGCAGAAACTCGTGGTCGGCACGCAGGGCGGACAGCGCATCGGCCAGCGAGCCCGGCGTCTGCGGCACGTCGGTCAGTTCCTCGGGCGTCAGGTCGTAGATGTCCTTGTCGAGCGGCTCTCCCGGGTCGATCTTGTTCTGAATGCCGTCGATCACAGCCATCAGCATCGCCGAGAACGCCAAGTACGGGTTGCAACTCGGATCGGGGCATCGGAACTCCAACCGCTTCGACCTGGGGCTTGCGCTGTACATGGGTATCCGCACCGCCGCCGAGCGGTTCCGCTGCGAATAGGCCAGGTTCACCGGCGCCTCGAAGCCCGGCACCAGCCGCTTGTAACTGTTGGTCGTCGGGTTGGTGAATCCCAGTATGGCCGATGCGTGTTTCAGCAATCCGCCGATGGCGTACAACGCCATCTCGCTTAAGCCCGCGTATCCGTTGCCGGCGAACAGCGGTTCCTCGCCCTTCCACAGCGAGATGTGCGTGTGCATGCCCGAGCCGTTATCGCCGAACAGCGGCTTCGGCATGAATGTAACCGTCTTGCCGTGTCTGGCGGCCACGTTCTTGACGATGTACTTGTACATCATCATGTTGTCGGCCATATCGACCAGCTTGCCGAACTGCAAGTCGATTTCAGCCTGGCCGGCGGTGCCGACCTCGTGGTGCTGACATTCCACGTCCAGCCCGCAGTCGATCATCGTCTGCATCATCTCGTTGCGGAGGTCCATCATCTGATCGGCCGGCGGGACGGGGAAGTAGCCCTCCTTGTGGCGCAGCTTGTAACCCAGGTTCGGCCCCTCGTCCTTGCCGCGGTTCCACTGCCCCTCGATGCTGTCGATGTGGTAAAACCCCTCGCTGGGCGTCTGCTCGAAACGGACGTCGTCGAAGATGAAGAACTCCGCCTCGGGACCGATGTAGCAAGTGTCGCCGATCCCGGTGCTTTTGAGATAATTGACCGCCTTTCGGGCGACGTTGCGCGGGTCGCGTGTGTAGTCCTCCCTGGTAATCGGATCCTGGATGTTGCAGATCATCGACAGCGTGGGCAACTCGGCGAACGGGTCCAGCGATGCCGTCTCGGGCTGCGGAACCACTAGCATGTCGCTCTCGTTGATCGCCTTCCAGCCGCGGATGCTGGAGCCGTCGAACCCCAGTCCATCTTCGAACACGTCCTCGTCGAGCTTGCACACTGGGATGGTGAAGTGCTGCCACAGCCCTGGAAAATCCATGAACCGTAGGTCGATTGCCTTGACGTCCTTTTCTCGGCACAAGGCCAAAACCTCTTTTGGTGTCACTGTCTAACTCCTTGGCTGGTTCGTAGTGATCGCATTTATGCGGTCTTCCGTGTATTCTGCCGGGTTGACCAGATGAATCGGGTCACTACGAACAGGTTTAACAAATGTATACAGAATTGCCTGCGCCTTCATTGCAATGCAGGTGCCATAGTTAGGCGTGTGTTCTAGGTTGGCCGCTGCAACTCCTTGGCACAAAACGCTTTCCGGCGACAAATTCAGTTTGGATTATTTTAGCTTGCGGTCCGAATGTGCCCGATTTTTCAGCAAGTAGCGATTGTTTTGCATGCAGTACGCCTGGCAGGAATCGAACCTGCGACCTACGGTTTAGGAAACCGTCGCTCTATCCCCTGAGCTACAGGCGCAAGCGACTATGTATCGGTTGGTTTTTGGGTTGCCGGACCGATCAAATCTTCGATGTCCATATTGTCCAGAGTCTCGTCGTGCTCAAGTGCCTTTGCAAGGATATCGAGCTTCTTGCGGTTTTCGGTGAGCTTCTCACGTGCTTTCTCCGACGCCTCGCGCAGCAGCACGACGATCTCCTCGTCGATTACCTGTGCGGTGTGCTCGCTGAAGCGGCGTGGCTCGGTTATTTCCTTACCGAGGAACGGATGCTCCTCGCCGTCGCGGAACGCCACCGGGCCGAGCCGCTCGCTCATGCCGAAGTGCGTAACCATGCGTCTGGCCAACTCGGTCGCCTTTTTCAGATCGTCTTCGGCCCCTGCGCTGTACTCGTCGAAGATGAGTTTCTCGGCTGCCCGACCGCCCAGAAGGAACAGTAGCCGCGTGCGCAGCTCGTATTCTCCGATATTAACACGGTCTTCCTCCGGCAGAAGTTGCGTGGCGCCAAGGGTACGGCCTCGTGGGATAATCGAGACCTTGTGAAGCCGATCTATTCCTGGCACCAACCAGGCCAACAGCGCATGGCCCGACTCGTGGTACGCCGTCATCAACTTCTCCTTGCCTGAAAGTATCTCCTCGCGTTTCGATCCCATCGAGACCTTATCTCTGGCGTATTCGAAGTCTGACATCTCGACGTAATCCT
>DAOWNK010000164.1 GCA_030642635.1 Pirellulales bacterium | reverse complement strand
GCCGACTCACCGCTGAATCCGGCCGTTGCCTATCTGATCAATAAGAACATCTCCTGCCTGCCCGTGCTCGACGACGGCCGACTTTGCGGGGTCATCACAAGAACCGACCTGATCCTGACCCTCCAGTGCACGATCCAGTCCTGGATGCAAGCCGTGCAACACGTCAGAGAAGACCTGCCGAACGCCGATGAGCTAAGCGCTATTACAAAAGCCATCGACAACCATCTGGTCGACCAGCAGACCAGGCAGCTCGCCAGCTTCGTTGACATGCGTATAGACGCATCGACCGGCCTGGGAAGCCGGCGCGGGCTGGAGGAAGTGCTCGACATGCTGCTTGCGGCCAAGAATCGCCACCGCACGCAATTCTCGCTGGCCATTATTACGATCGAGCAGATCGAGGAGGTACGCAACGTCTACGGCGACGACATCGCCGAACGGGTGATCAAGACGATGGCCGAAAAAATACAGCAACTCTCGCGCAAAAACGACTTTGTCTCACGATATCAATACAATGCATTCGCCGTCGTCTTGACACAAACCGGACTCGACGAAGCACATACATTCTGCGATCGCACCCGTGAGCAAGCGTCGTGGTGCGATTCCGAACTAGGAATCGAAATAACACCAAAGGTCGTCGCCGTGGATGCCTGGGCCGGAGAAAAACCGACCACATTGCTCGCAAGGGCCGAAGCAGAACTGGTCGATAGCGAAGAGCCACTCTGCACAGCAGGATAAATCAATGTCGAAACATGCCCACGACTTGTTGTGGGCAAGTCGTCTGTGCGATCCGCTGATCGGCTCCAACTCACTGCGACGATATTACCGTGCCTTGTTTGTTGCACAATTCGCGCCACAATTGCGCGGCCTGATTGTCTGATTCCGCCAACCACTGTGCTCGTCGCGTGGTTTTTTCATTAGGGCTGAGTGTTCGCGTCTCGGCAGCATGTTTTGCCTGGATTGCACGTTTGTACTCGATGCAATCGAATTCTTTTTTCGTGGTCATGGAGTTACCCACCTTTGTACTTTTCCCAATACTCCGGCATCAGTTCCTTGACTTGCTGTTCCAATTCTTCGTCACTGATGGCAGTCATCCGGCCGTGCTTCTCGTACTGATCGTTTACCCATCGGGCGACCTTGTGCATCTTGAACTTGCTCAGGCGCTGATCGCCTTTCAGCCCGAAGAAATCGTTTACCCACAACGCCACGCCGTCGGCGCCGCTCTTGTCGGTCAGTGCGACTCGCGGCGGCCGGCCGAGCAGTTCGGTGGTGTCGAAGATGTTGTAAATCCGCTCGTCGTTTCGCAGCCCTCCGGCATGGATGCCAGCCCGGGTGGTGTTGAACGCCTTGCCGACAAACGGATAGTTGTCGGGTATCGGCAGGCCGATCGATCGCATGTACTCGGCAAGCTCGGTAATCACCTCGGTGTTGATGCCGCACAACTCGCCCTTCAGCGCGATATACTCGAAGATTGCGCCTTCCAGCGGCGGGTTGCCGGTCCGCTCGCCGAAACCGAACAGCGTGGCGTTGACCGCGTCGCAGCCGTACAGCCATGCGGCGGCGCCGTTGGCATGTACCTTGTGGAAGTCGTTGTGTCCGTGCCATTCCAGCCGGTCGCCCGGCACGCCCACCTCGCGGTTAAACTTGTAGATGAGTTTTGGGATACTTCGCGGCAGTTCGACGCCCGGGAAGCTCACGCCGAATCCCATGGTGTCGCACATACGAATTTTTACCGACAGTTCCTCGGGCACCTGCTCGCTCATGCGCATAAGCCGCTCGACAAACGGCAGCACGAACCCATCGATATCCGCCCGGGTAACGTCTTCCAGGTGACACCGGAGCCGCACGCCGGCCTCGAACGCCGCATCGACCACCTCGCAGTAGCTGTCCATACACGCCTTGCGGCTCTTGAACTTCAGTTTGTGAAAGATGTGATAGTCGGAGCAACTTGTCAACATGCCGCTCTCTTTGAGCTTGGCTTCCTTGACCAGCCGGAAGTCGCCCTTAACCGCCTGAATCCAGCCGGTGCATTCTGGAAACTTGTGCCCAAGCTCGCGGCAACGGTCGAGCGTCTTACGGTCGTTGGCGGTGTATAGAAAAAATTCGGTCTGTCGGATCACACCGTTCGGACCGCCCAGCTTCGCCAGCAGGTCGTAGATGCGAACCATCTGGTCGACCGTGTACGGCGGCCGGGCCTGCTGGCCGTCGCGGAACGTGGTGTCGGTGATGACTATGTCACGAGTCTTCAGTGCTGCCGGGTCGAACTCCACCGGCCGGCCGTCGATGTACTCAACCACCGGACCGTCGAACCGGATAAGCGGCGGCAGGCTGTAATTGAACGTATCTTCCAGCAGGTTCGGCTCGGTCGTATCAACCAGCGGATAGGGTTTGTGATTTTCAGACATAAAGCACTTTCAGATTTGTAGGCTGGGTCGAGCGTAGCGAGGCCCACTTCTGGGATAACAAAACAACAAAATTCACGAATTTCGTGGGCCTCGCTACGCTCGACCCAGCCTACGACTTTGCTTAACTCATGCCCGGCCGGCGGCCAACGTGCGGCGGCCTTTCTTGATTGCATCCATCCGCACCGGCTTGGTCATCTCAAATATCTCGTCCCACATGGTCTCGTCGGCCTCGGTCCACTGGCAGCCGCGCCGCGGCATGGCAGTCTTGGCGGTCTTGTAGAGCATCTTCTTGCCGAAACCCTTGGTCACGACGCCTTCAAGGAACCATGCAAACGACGGGATATACTTAGGCAGCGGTTTGCCGGTAGCGGCGATCAACGTCATCGCACCGACGTATGCACCTGTATTAAAAAGTGTGCCGATTGACGTCTTCGTGTGGTCGCCGATCAGCGACCCGACCTTGGTCGAGCCGGTGCCTATCGGTTTCTTGCCGTCCAGTACGACTGACACGTCGGAGTAATCGTTTTTCAGGTCGCTGTTTGTGGTCAGTGCGCCGAGGTTTACCCACTCGCCCACGTACGCATGGCCGAGGAACCCGTCGTGATACTTGTTCGAGTAGCCTTGGATGATCGACTCTTCGATCTCTCCGCCGATACGACAGACCGGTCCGATCGAGTTGCCCTCGCGGCACTTAGCGCCCAGCAGTATCGATTTTTTGCCGACGTAGCAAGGCCCTTCGATGCGTGTGAACGGGTGGATTTCGGCCCCTTCGTCGATGTAGATCGGCCCTTCGGCAGCGTCGAGCACAACCATCGGGTGCACAAGCACGCCGGGTGCGATGTAGATGTCTTGCTTGCTGCCGCGGATCGCCTTGGGCTCTTCGACGGCGCCCTCGACACCGCTGCGCCCGGCGGCCTTGAAATCTTCGACTAACTGTTTCGGGTTGGCCAACACCAGGTCCCAGGTGTAGTTCCACGCAGCGATCTGGCCGTCGGCCGAGGGCAACTGCGCCTTGGCCGACTCCAGCAGTACATCGAGCGAGTCGGTTTTCAATTTCGACAAATCATCCTTGGTAATTCTGGCCAGGAGCACCTGGCCGTCGGAGTCGGTGGCGACCAGGCTTGGGCCGGTCGGGTCGATGTCCAACTCTGCCGCCTTCACCTTTGCATCGACTACGAACAAATCGTCGCCGGCGAAGGTCGAGGCGTCGTTGACAGGATTGTTCGTCTTCGCCCGATAAACCTCCGCCATGTACGGTGGCACGAAGCACGCCACGTCGGCAGCGCCGGTCCGGGTGATCATCTTCTCGACAAGCGACGACATGCCGCAACGCAGTTCCCAGATCGGACGACACAGTGCAAGCGGGTAAAAGTTCAATCGCTTATCAGTCAACCGATCCACTAAGATCAATCGCATTGGAAATTTCCTTGTTTAATGTTATTGTGCTTCACTACTGCCCCCGCACGCAGTGCGGGGGCTTTTACCACGTACCACATACCGCCTACCATCTACGGTGCGTCGGGCATTTTGTCCTGAATCCACTGGTAGTAGTCGAGCATTTTCAGCCCGCTCGCCGCACCGCGGTCGAGGATGAACATGGTGTCGCGGTGCAGTTGCAGTGCACTGGCGGTAATCAAACTTGTGACCGGTCCCTCGACGGATTGCGCCACCGCGTCGGCCTTGTTCTTGCCGTTTGCCAGCAGGATGATCTTGTGTGCTTCGAGTATCGTGCCCACGCCCATCGTGATCGCATAGATCGGCACCTCTTCGGCGGAGTCGAAGAACCGTGCGTTGTCGTCGATAGTCTGCTTGGCCAGCGTTTTGATCCTGGTTCGCGAGCCGAGCGAACTGGACGGCTCGTTGAAGGCGATGTGCCCGTCGGAGCCGATCCCCAGGATTTGCAGGTCGATCCCTCCGCACTCGACGATCCGCTGCTCGTACCACTTGCAGAACGACTCGTAGTTGTCGGTCGTGCCGGACGGTATATAGACGTTCTGCGGTGGGATGTTGATATGCTTGAAGAGATTCTCGTGCATGAAGTAGTGGTAACTTTGCGTGTGCTTTTGCGTTAAGCCCACGTACTCGTCGAGGTTGAAGGTGGTGACTTGCGAGAAGTCCAGCCCTTCATCGTTGTGCATCCGCACCAGTTCCTTGTAGAGTCCCAACGGGGTGGAACCTGTGGCCAGCCCCAGCACCGCGTTCGGTTTGGCGTTGAGAGTTCTGGCAACCATCCGAGCGGCGGCCTTGCTCATTTCCTCGACGGAATCTTTGACGATAATTTCCATTGTTTAGTGCTGCTCCTGTTTTATTTAAGACATTTTGTAATAAAATCGACTGCATTGCCGACCGTTTGAACTTCCAGTGCGGCGTCTTCATCCATGTCGATGTCGAACTCGCCCTCGAAGGCGGCGACCAACTCGACCGACTGAGTGCTCTCGGCGCCCAGGTCGAACACGAAATGGCTGTCAGGCTTAACCATCTCTTCGTCGACCGACAGCACCTGGCAGATTACCTTGACAACGCGTTGTTGAACTTCGTTTTTGTCCATGTGGTTTTCTCCGAAAAATTGTTATTGTTGAAACAGGGGATTAGGGATTAGGGATTAGGGATTGGAACTCTGCCTTCCACCACAACTCTAATCCTCAATCCCTAATCCCCAATCCCTACATGTTATTTAATCGCTCAACCGGATTCGCACGTCGGCCACGGCGTTGCCCACCTCCGCACTACCGGCGATCAATGGGTTTACATCCAACTCGATGATGCGGTCGAAATCGCTTATAAGCTGGCCGACTCGCACCAGGCATTCCTGGATACTCTCGATATCCGCTCGCACGCCGCCGCGGGCGCCCTTAAGTAGTTGGCACGCCTTTACCTGGTGCACCATGCGGGCGGCGGTGGCCTGGTCGACCGGCGCCAAGCCGAACGTTACGTCTTTGAACAGGCTGACGTAAATACCGCCAAGGCCGAACATCAGCGTAGGGCCGAAGATCGGATCGCGCTTCGCACCGAGTATCACCTCGTAGCCGTCGGGAATCATGCCTCGGACCAACATGCCGTGAATCTCGGCTTCGGGCAGCACCTCGGCAATGTGGCGCTGCATCCGGTTGAACGCACCGCGCACGGCGTCGGCGTCGATCAGGTTCAATGTGACGCCCTTCGCTTCCGATTTGTGGATGATCTGGGGACTGACCACACGCAGTACCACCGGATAGCCGATCTGCTCGGCAAACTCGACCGCCTCGTCCGGCGTTGTGCACAGCTTGTACGGAGGGACCGGCAGGCCGTAGGCGTCCAGCACCGTCAGGGCGTCGTTCTCGTCCAGGTAACCTGCCGGAGCCTGGTCGATTACGGCCTCGACTGCCCGGCGATCCACCGGCAGCGGCTGCAGCTCGGCGTCCGGTTGTTCGCGCCACCGGCGGATTTGCTGTATATTAGACATGGCTTCGCAGGCCCATTCCGGCAGCACGTAGTGCGGTATACGCGACTTTTGCAGCAGGTCGATGCCCGACTTTACGTCGGCGGCGCCCATGAACGAACAGGAGACCGGTTTTTTTGCCTTTTCGTGGATATCGCACATCCCCTTGGCAATCGCGTCGATGTCGGTCATCGACTGCGGGGTAAGTATCACCAGCGCCTGGTCGATGTTCGAGTCTTCCAACACGGCTTCCAGTGCGGCGGTGTATCGGTCTACCCGGGCGTCGCCGATCACGTCGACCGGGTTCTTCATATTGGCGGCGGCCGGCAACGGACCCTTCAGGCGATTTATGGTGGCGTCCGTCAGCCTTGGCACCGACAACCCGGCGTAGATCGCCGCGTCGGTCGCCATCACACCCGGACCGCCGGCGTTGGTGACGATACCCAGCCGGTCGCCGGCCGGCATCGGCTGATAGGTGTACAGGATGGCCGTGTTGAACAACTCCTCGATACTGCCGACACGGATGATGCCAGCTTCTTGGAAGACCGCGTCGCATACGGCGTCCTCGCCGGCGAGCGAACCGGTATGGCTGGCCGCTGCGTCGGCGCCTTGAGCCGTGCGGCCCGACTTGATCGCCAGGATCGGCTTCGGGTTATCGCCCCGGGTGATGCGTCGAGCGGCCTCGATCAGGCCCCGGCCGTTGCGCAACTCCTCAAGGTACAGCAAGATTATGTCGGTCTGGTCGTCGTTGTGCAGGTAGTCGAACAGCTCGATTTCCGTCGCGCCGGCCTTGTTGCCGAAGCTGACGAATTTCGAGAACCCGATCCGCTTTGCCCGTGCGTAATCAAGCACGGCGGTGCACAACGCACCGGACTGGCTCAGGAATGCAATCCGGCCGGCCGACGGCATTTTGCGTGCGAACGAGGCGTTCAACAGTACGTTCGGATCGGTATTGAGCACCCCGAGACAATTCGGACCGATCATCGAGATACCGTACTCTTTGCAAATGTCTTTAAGCCTCTGCTCGCGTTTGACGCCCTTTGGGCCGACCTCTCGAAATCCGGCCGAGATAACGATTGCCGACTTGATGCCCTTTTTGCCGCATTGCTCCAGCGCCCGATCTACCACGTCGGCCGGGAATACGATCACCGCCTGGTCGATGTCGTCTTCGATATCCAGCACGTAGCGATATGCACGCACGGCACAGATGCTCCGCTTGCCCGGTGCGACCGGGTAGACCGTGCCGCGGAACCCGCTGGAGAGTATGTTGTAGAAGATGTCGTACGGAACGGTGTTCGGCGTTGGCGTGACCCCGAGCACTGCGATGCTCTTGGGGCTGAAAATCCCGTCTAAATGGTTGACATGTTTGACCTCGTCAGCAGCTTCAGGCGTCTCCGGCTGCAATGTCTCGGTCAGTGCGGTTGTCATTGGCAGTTTCCTTGAATGTTTCGATGTGT